>DAOUPA010000261.1 GCA_030626405.1 Planctomicrobium sp. | reverse complement strand
TCGGCACCGATGATCGGTATCGCATCTTCTACAAAGACCTCAGCGATCCGCTGGCGATGCCGATCCCGTTGATCCGCAACTTCGACAACGAATACAGTTTCATCGGCAACGACGGAGCAACGTTCTAATTCAAAACATACCTTGATGCTCCGCTCGGTCGCGTGATTGCGATTGATACACGAGCAACTTCAAAGCAGATTGAAGAAGAAGAGGTTGACCCGGAAGTTCCTTACACGGAGATCATTCCGGAGCAGCCTGAAGCGATGCGGGATGTGACGATCATCGCGAGTGTGTTTGTTGTCGAATCGCTCAAGGATGCGAAAACGAAAGTTGCGATCTATCGCAAGTCTGGCGAGTTGCTGCGAGATGTGAACTTCCCGGCGATTGGGTCCGCGTTCGGGTTTCGCGGGGACGCGACCGACACCGAGACCTACTACTCCTTCTCCAGCTACGTGCTGCCGCCGACGATCTACAAGTACGACATGCTGACCGGCGAAAGCGAACAGATTCGGCAGGCGAAAGTTGATTTCGATCCCGATAAGTACGAACTGACTCAGGTCTTCTATCCGAGCAAAGACGGCACGAAGATTCCTATGTTTATCGCCCACAAGAAAGGGCTTGAGCTAGACGGAAACAACCCGGCGCTGCTCTACGGCTACGGCGGCTTCAACATTCCGATCACGCCCTCGTTTTCGATCAGCCGTTTAGCCTGGATGGAAATGGGCGGCGTCTTTGCCGTTGCGAACCTTCGAGGAGGTGGTGAGTACGGCGAAGAATGGCACAAAGCCGGGACGAAACTCAATAAGCAAAATGTGTTCGACGACTTCATTGCTGCCGCCGAATGGCTCATTGAGAAGAAGTACACGAAGTCGAAGAAACTCGCGATTCAAGGTGGCAGCAACGGCGGTCTGTTAGTCGGTGCCTGCATGACCCAGCGGCCAGATTTGTTCGGAGCATGCCTGCCAGCGGTCGGCGTGATGGACATGCTGCGGTTCCACAAATTCACGGCCGGTCGTTACTGGACCGACGACTACGGCTCCTCCGACAACGAAGACGAGTTCATGGCTCTGCTCGCCTATTCGCCGTATCACAATGCGAAAGCCGAGACCTGCTATCCCCCGACTCTCATCTCGACCGCTGATACCGACGACCGCGTCGTCCCCGGCCACAGCTTCAAATTCGCCGCCGCCGTGCAACATGCTCAAAGCTGCGAGAATCCAATCCTCATCCGAATCGAAACCAAAGCCGGTCACGGCTCCGGCAAACCAACCACAAAAGTCATCGAAGAACTCGCCGACTTATGGGCATTTTTGGTGGAGGTACTGGAGGTGGAGATTGCTAAAAAGTGATCTCTTGACCCACCTCCATCTCGAGTGACCCGAATCGTAGGTTGGGTGCAGTGAAGCGTAACCCAACAAACGAGTTCGACGAGGCGGAAATCAAACCTATGGAGTAATTGAAGAAGAATTTAAATCAAGACAACGCCGGTGAATGATTTGAAAACGAATCCCAATGGCAAGTGACACCTCAATCAATGGTGGGTTACGTTCGCAAGCTAACATGTCATCCAGCCTGTAAGCTGAAATTACTCTCACTTATCAACTCAACCAAATCCGTAACCGCGAACTTCACCCACCCTACTTTCACTCACCGTTGAAGAACCGTCCGGGGACATTACGACCAATACCTGGGACTATGAGAATCGGCTGGTACAGGTCGAGCATCCGCAAGCCACAGGGTGGCCCAGGTTCTTTTACCTGGGCCGACGAAGTCGGTGGGAGACTGCAAGTCAATCGACCCAACTGATAGGGACTCCGACACTTTGTTGATGTTCATACCATCTTGCAGAACTCCATTTCCAGTCAGCAGGTTTTTCAACAAGTCCAGCACGCACCGGATTCATGTGCATGTACGTCAGTTTCTCTTCAAGTTTTTGCCTTGAGTCAATCTGAAAGGTTTTTTCACTCTCTAGAAACAAAGTCGCCTTCGGCCTCGTGGGATGAGACTGTGAGGAAAGTGACATTCTGAATCGCGGGCACAATCATACTTTGGTGTCCAGAATTTTTCTCCCAGTGGCTGCGATTGTAAATAGGCTGCCTGCTGCTGCTCATACCATTGACGAATCGCATCGCTGGACGACCGTTTCCAACCTTGCATGAATTTGCTGAGTTGACCAGTCTCCGGGAACCAGACAACAGCATGAACGTGATTAGGCATGATGACAAACCCAACACATTTTGTGGACTGTTTTGTCAGTTGTTTGTTGAAGTGACCGAGCAAGATCCGTTTCGGATGATCCATATCCAGTAAGCGCCGACGATGATCACACGAAAATGTGATGAAATGACAATACAACTGATCATCAATAATTCGGCGTTTGTCAGACATGCCAGAATGATACAAAATTCAACGTCTCTCAGCAGCCTCCCACGGCTACTCCGCCCAGAAAGAAAAACTTTCTGGGCCACCCAAGTGAGTGGCCTTGATACCGCAATGCTGAGTTTACGCCTGGCGGCTTCAACCCAGACTACGCCAATCACTTCTCTTGCATCTAGAGCTGCTCATCGACTTGCCGCCATGCGGCGACTGTGATCATCAGGTAGGCCAGCGATGAGATCCATTCAATCGTTGTCAGCTGATTGTATCGACGGTGACCAATCGTGAAGGCGTCACGGTTTGAAATCTCCACGGCGTCCACATCGATGACCGCATCCAGGTGACTGTGAACAATCACCAAACCAACGAGCGAACAAACAAGGATCATGCTACAAGCAGTCAGCGTGAATCCATATTTCCGCGAATCTCTTGTCACCAGCGCTGCGTTCCAAAGCATGAAGACCGCAGTGACTCCCCCTGCAATTTGCAACCACTGAGTGACTCGTTGCGTGATCAAACCACCCACCATTGAGTCGGTCAACACATCGTGAGAGACACGAACAACGATCCCGGTATAAAATGTGATCCCACCCCAAAACACAGAAAAAGCGATCAGCAGAGGAATTCGGCTCGTCACAATCATACTCATCTTATCCCAACTCAATCTTGACGAATGAAATCGCTCTTGCACCACCACGCATCGACTTTACTTCTGATTTGAATTCACAACGGGGCTTAGACAGATTGCTCAATGAGACCTAGACCAATCTCATGGACATCGACAGCAAACTGCCCACAGATAATAAGGACGTCCAGCTCTCTGAGGCAATCTGCAGGAACAGTGAAAACTTGATTTCGCAGGGCCACTTGAGTGGCCCTGATTAATTTTTAATCAGGGCGGTGCAGCCGTAGGAGGCTGCTGTCAGGCTCTCTATGGTGTTTCATCTCTGGATACTTCACAGACATCTAACGATGATCGCCTGGTATGAGCATCAACGAAGTTTCAGAGTCTCCATAAGCTGGGACGATTGACCTGCAGCCTCCCACCGACTTCGTCGGCCCAGGTAAAAGAACCTGAGCCACCCAAGTGGCTTCGGTACACTGTCACACAAATGCAACTTGAAACCAGTTGACAAGCGGACAGGCGTTACGCAGAATCCAGTGATTGTTTCATTGAATATTATTCTTCTCCAATGCCTAGTGCCTTGCCAGGCTTGGAATGACGGGTTGTGAATTAGGAAAACCGCTCCGTTGTCGCTCTCAACAAGTGATTTCGTCCCGTCAATCCAGCATTGATGCTCCACTAGCTAACCTAAACGAGGTGAAAGATGCCAGCTGTTATCGGTGCAATCTTGATTCTTGCGAGTTCAGTCCTTGTCGGAGCGGGAATCATTGCTCACGGCACAGGTGCAGCGAGCGGTCCAGCCTTGGCTGGATATTTCCTTGGCGGCTTGCTCGCCGTGGTTGGCATCGCCCTGATCATGGCTGGACCACTGAAACGCGGTTGGGATGCTATCCCTGTGGATCAGATGTCACTTTGAGAAAGATGAACTATGCGTTTTCCAAAATCAGTGAGGTCTGCAAGTTCACGTGAGCCCACCGAGTTGATTGGACCGAATTGATCGAACTGTGGATTCAATTTGCGTCCACAACCCATCATTCTCCAACGACTCACTTCACCCTGCCCTCACTTCGTTACAGGACATCTTCAAGGAGAAAATTCATGGCTCGAATTCAAGGCTGGATCACTATTGCGATGATGCTGTTAAGCGTGATCGTCTCAACTTCGTGTTCGGCTCAACCGAACAGTGATGAAACTGAACGACAAGCAGCAACGCGACCACAAAGCCTCGCCTCAAACACTGGTGTCAGTTCTGACAATGGCGACTGGTCACGCTTTCGAGGACCGGGGGGAATGGGCGTCAGTCACGCGACTGACCTGCCTGTGACCTGGAGCGAGGACGAGAACCTTGCGTGGAAAACGGATCTGCCCGGAGCAGGCGCTTCAAGCCCCATTGTCCTGGGTGATCACATCTACGTGACGTGCTATTCAGGTTACCTCGTAGAAGGTGAATCGGGAGGGAGTCTCGATGACTTGAAACGTCACCTGGTCTGTTTGCGACGCGCTGATGGAACAGTTTTGTGGGACAAATCGGTGAAAGCGAAGTTGCCTGAGGAAGAACGGATTCGTGATCATGGCTATGCCGCGAACACTCCAGTGGCAGACGCGGAACGTGTTTACGCATTCTTTGGGAAGTCGGGCGTCTGCGCTTATGACCACGATGGAAATCAACTCTGGCAAGCAAGTGTCGGGACGAACACGAGCGGTTGGGGAACGGCAGCATCACCGATTCTCCACAAGGATCTCGTCTTGATCAATGCCAGCGTGGAAAGCGAATCACTCGTGGCCCTTGATCGGCGGACTGGCGAAGAAAAGTGGAGGACTGGTGGAATCAAAGAAGCATGGAATACGCCGCTGGTCGTGAAAACAAACGCAGGCGATGAAGAGATCGTATTGGCTATCCATGGAAAGGTACTGGCCTTCGATCCTGAGTCGGGCGAACAACTCTGGTCCTGCGACACGGATATCAATTGGTACATGGCTCCCTCGGCGGTCGCGGCGGAGGGTGTCGTCTATTTCCTTGGCGGTCGTTCAGGAACCGCCTCGCTGGCTGTGCGGACCGGTGGTCGCGGAGATGTCACCGCCACACATCGTTTGTGGACAAGCACCAAAGGTTCCAACGTCACCTCGCCGGTGTATCACGAAAGTCATCTGTACTGGATGCACGAGAAGCTGAGCATCGTTTACTGTGCCCACGCCGACACAGGCGAGTTGGTCTATGAAGAGCGAGTCAATCGAGGCGGACAGGCTTATGCCTCCGCGCTGCTGGCGGATGGACGACTTTATTACCTGAACCGTGCAGGGCGAATGTTCGTCGTTGCCGCGAAGCCCGAATTCGAACTGCTGAGTACGAACTCGCTGAATGACAATAGCTTATTCAACGCCAGCCCGGTGGTCACCGGCAAACAGATACTCATCCGCTCCGACAAATTCCTGTACTGCATTGGGAAATAGTGGTTGCTCGAGACGAAGGTTTTGGAATCGACGGTGCAGCTACGACTTTTATTGAAGGAAGACATGATGCGGAACTTCGGAGTATTATTTTGGACAGGGATATGTTTGTTCGTGAATATCAATCAGGTTCAAGCAGAGTTCAAGGTTGGGGTCGCGAAGAGAATCATCACGCCGGATCCGTTGCTGCCTGTTTCAGGAGGATTAGGGACTCCGAAGCCCACAAAACAGAAACTGGGAGATTTATACACGCGCGCATTCGTTTTACAGAATGGTGAAACGACCGTTGCGATAGTGAGTCTCGATCTGCTTGGCTTTCCTGCAGTTTTGGGAGATCGTGTTCGCAAACAAGTGAAGCGAATTTCTCCGCAGAACATAATGTTCTGCGCGTCGCACACACACAGCGCCCCTGATTGCTATGCATTTCCGGATGGAAAAGGTGGTCACACCGGAAATCTTGAATACATGGACCTGGTTTGCAAAAAAGTAGCCGAGGCAATCCATGAAGCGATTGAAGTTCTACAGCCTGCCGGTCTTCGTATCGCAACGGACGAAGCGGTAGAGGGAATTGCATACAACTATTATGCTCCGGGTTTGTACGACCGGCGAATGAGTGTGATTCAAGCGGTGGCTTCTTCAGGGAAAACAATTGCAACACTCGTCAATTACGCGACTCATCCAGAAGTGATTGGAAGCTCACAGGGAATTCTCAGTCCGGATGTCATCGGCCCGATGTGCGACAAACTCGACAAAGTTACTGGCGGGATGACGATCTTCATCAACGGGGCACAGGGCGGAATGGTCTCAGCAGACAACCGCGATTTGAACAGTCCCAGCGATAGCCGCAACGCTCGCTGGAACGATATCAACACCTGGGAAGAGTGTCTGCGGATTGGTCACCTGATGGCTGATGAAGCTGCGAGAATTATCAAGGTCGCTCCGATACAAAACTCCCCCAAGCTCGACTGCTACAATCTTGACATCACTTTTCCGGTTGAATCCGAAATAATGTGGATGATCGTCGAACACTCGCCACTCAATTACCCTCGCAACGAGAAAGACCACACAATCACAACTCAGGTCAATGTTGTGAATCTCGGGAACGCTCAAATTTTAACGATCCCTGGCGAAGCTCTGCCCAACATTGGGTTCTATTTGAAACGAAAAATGAAAGGAGAGCATAACCTGCTGTTCGGACTCACGAATGATGCTTTTGGCTACATCCTGACAGAAGTCGACTTCAACAGCTTTCCACGATATGACTATGTTTCGCGAACATCGCTGGGAGAACAGACCGGAGAAATCTTCATTAAAGAGTCGCTCAATTTCATTGAGACCTTGCCGAAGCCAATGCCTTTGAAATAGTCAGCCGTCGTTAATTGTGCTGGCGAGATTTTCACACTGTCTTTGCAGAAGAAGACAACTTCTTCTCTATAGCCGAGCCAGCGGCGCTGTTGCATCACCGAATTGTTTTGCTGGAAGCCCCATGCGATTCATGATGGAAAGATACAAGCTGCAAAGCTGTCGGTTTTCGTCTTCTTCGTCGAGGTAATTAAGAACTCGGCCTGTTTCAAGCGTCCCGCCGAGACCACCAACGGTGAACAGTGGCAATTTTGTAGAATCGTGTTTGTTGCCGGACCACATGTTGTTCACGAAGAGCAAGCACGAGTTGTCGAGGACAGTCCCCTCTCCTTCCGGCATCGCATCAAGACGTTTTGCCAGATAGGCAATCTGGCTGCAATAGTATCGTGAAACTTTCTCCCAGTCGGCTGAGCGATCATCGTGCGAACCGGAATGATGTGCTTTACGAACATCAAGGAACGGATAAAACAAGCCGGAGATGTCGCGGCATAGCAGCAGAGTTGCGATGCGAGTTTTGTCCGTCTGAAACGCCATCGCGACGATGTCGCACATGAGCCGCATATGTTCACGAATATCTTCAGGGAGACCGTTGTCAGGGCGCTGCATCGTGACCAGTGATTCCCCTTTCATCTTCGCGCGTTCAACTGCTTTGTTTTGTGCACCACGGATACTCTCAATCCGTTTTTCGACCTCACGAACACTTGTGAGGTATTCATCGAGTTTTGCCCGGTCATCGAAACTGGCTTGACGGCTCAAGCTGGCAGCTTGCTCCTTCACTCGGTCCAGCACACTCTTGTTGCGTTGTTGACCGTGATTATCAAACAGACTGTCGAAGGCCAAGGAAGGATAGACTTCCATCGGGACCGGTGACGTCGCGTTCTGCCAGGAAATGTGCGAACTGTACGCCATGGAGAAGTTGGTTTCGTGATACCCGGTAATCGGTTGCTCGCAGCCAAGAACCATACTCGGTTGAACAGTTTCTTCGCCCAAGTGGTTCGCCAATACCTGATCGATACTAATTCCACCGCGAAGTTCGGCCCCTTTTTGTAACGATGCCCCTGAGAGGATGTTGCCTGTCTGTCCTGGATGAATTCCGACGCCGGTTGCGTTTTTGTTGAAAAGACCGGAAATGAAATTCATCTTCTCCTTATGCGGCTGCATGGGAGTCAGCGTTTTGCCGAGTTCCATTTCAGATCCGGAACCTTTGGCCCACCAATGCTCGGCATTCACACCGCATGCCATGAACAATGTTGCGAAGCGTTTGGGGAACTGAGTCTGGAATTCAAGTTTCGACGTTTCCCCTCCCCACACAGGAAAAGATTCCAGCCACGGCAGAGCCATTGCAACGCCAGTTCCCTGAAGGAGTAATCGTCGCGAAATCGCGTGGCGTTTAGCTTTCGAATGGCTCATTTGTTTACCTCGAACAGTTGTTTGTCGCCTCGTTTATAGAGGAACTGGCGGCTGGTCACGATTGATTCGATCAGGCTGCTGAAACGATAGTCGTCAGTTTTGAGTTGCGTCTGCATTTTCGCAATCAATGGTTCATCAGACAAGACGAGTGTGCGTCCCAAGGCATAGGATAACAGTTTCCGGCAGAGATTCTCAATAAATTCCTGCTGGCGATGTTCGACCAGATACTGATGCAGCCCTTCGATTCCTGTCCGCTCGTCACCTTTCGGATACACCGCAGTGCTTTCAATTGGTCGATTTCCCAGGTCAAGAGTGCGTCGTTCGCCAACGGGACCGAAACCTTCAAACGCCAAGCCGATGGCATCGAACCGGTCGTGGCAACCGGCACAGCTTTTATTTTCACGGTGCCGCGCGAGCATCTCTGGTAATGAAAGGTCGCCGAGTTGACTTTCGTCTTCAGGCAAGTCCGGAACATTTGGCGGCGGTGGCGGGATTCTTTCTCCCAGGAGTCGTCGGACGACCCAGTAACCTCGCTTCACCGGACTTGTCCGCAAGCCTGGCGAATTCTTTGTGAGAAAAACCGACATCGGTAAGAGGCCTCCGCGATTGAACTTGTGTGCGGAGTCGACTCGGACCCAATCATTGAAACTGAAATCGAGATCTTCGATCCCGTAGTGCTTTGCCAGCACTGGGTTCACGAAAGTGTAGTCGGCTTCAATAAGCTCCAGGACCGAGCGATCATTTTGAACAAGATCAATAAAGAAGCGAATCGGTTCTTCGAACATCGCCTTCCGCAGCTCATCGGTGAATTCCGGAAACCGCTCTCGATCAACGCTGTTGTGTTCTTCGAAACGCCGAATGTCGAGCCAGTTGGCGGCAAACTCTGTTGCCAGACCACGGACTCTTTCGTCGCGAAGCATTCGCCGCGACTGAACGACAACGCGATCTATTGTTCCAGTGAGGTTCGGTTGGGGCGATTCATCATCAGGAAGCGAAGACCAGAGGAAGTAGCTGAGGCGGTTGTTCAATTCAAAATAAGTGAGTCGACGCGCCCCTTCACCGACGGCGACAAGGTCAACTCGGTAGAGAAAATGCGGCGACATTAAAATTGAAACGACACTGTCTCGAATTGCGTCTTCGTGACTGAGACCATCGTCATCGCGGAGTGATCGATAGAAGGCGCGAAGCTGCTTCGCTTCGTTATCGAAGAGAGGACGTCGCCAGGCGCGCTGGGCGAACTGAATCAGCAAGTCGAGATGCACCGGCTCGGACTTCAGTCTCTCCGATTCCACCCAGCGGATTTGAGAATTGATGTTTTTGAAATAGTCTTCAATCGCCTGAATCGCCTCGCCGCTGCCTCCGTTTCGTATCGCCTTT
>DAOUPA010000265.1 GCA_030626405.1 Planctomicrobium sp. | reverse complement strand
TGACCTGAATGCGGACCGGCTGAATTTGATTTTTCATTAATCGGTGTGCGAGATGCCCGGCGACTTCTGATTCGGTAGCTCCGATAAAAAAATTGCGACCGGTCGCTTCGACAGCATGCGAAACTGCAAGTCCCAGTTCGCGTAGTCGACCCAGTTCATTCTCGACGAGATGAATTCGGAATGAATTCAGATCGGCGGCAACATTTTCTGTTCCTTCCTGCGGGACATCACAAGCGACACGCCGACCTCGGCAGACATCCGCCAACAAAATATCAAGCTCCTCAGTCCAGGGACGTTCCTTGAGCAAGAACCCCAAGCCCATTAAATCGCGATCAAAGATTTGCCCTGAATCAACGTTGCGGCATAAAACTACTCGCGCTTCTGGTGTGACGAGAATCGCCGAATCAAGAGTGGAGCTTGACTGCCGATGATTTGTCGCTCCGGCAGTCAGCCAGGCGTAGTTCGCTGGATCGCAAATCAGGAGTGCATCAAAGTTATTGAGGTTGAGGTACTCTGTTAGTAAATCGTGTTTCTCTTGTACTTCTTCAATTCGCTTAAAGTCAATCGCCTGAATTTCTCCCGATGAGACTGGATGGTCCGGCGACAAAGCAGTAGAAGACATAAAGGCAAGCTCGCAGACGAATCTAATGAACCTTTTTCCGAGCGGAAAACTGATCCATGAGTGTTCATGTTTTTGATCTGAATCAGACTAGAGAGTACCATTGCCTGCGCGAGCAAGCCAGTAAAACCAAGGGAATCAACTCCCGCAGCACAATTTGAAGACGATCAACGGGATGAGGAGGGGGGATATGGCCCGAATTGAAGCAGACCGCGAGGATCTCTTCGAAGAATTCCGCTCTGCCAAGGTCAAATGGGAAATGCGAATTCCAGGTTTCGACACCGAGGTTATTCTAGGCGTTCGCCGCGATGACCGGCTTTCGGTCTACTTTGGACCGGATCCATGCTATCACTATGACGCACAAAGTCGGTTGTTGCGAGCCTTTGCCAACGGGTTCTTATACCGCACGCAGGGCAGTACTCTCGCCCGACTGACTCGTGAACGAACTCCCGAAACGACAACCCTGTTGCGTCACGACTTGTCACCTGTTGAGTTGGAAGAATTCTTACAAGTCATGACAACGAAGATATCGCTCCTCTCAAATGCTCTCAATGCAGGATCACAAACTCTCATGCGATCCAATGCTGACGAGCAGCAACTCATCATCGTTCAAAATCGAATTGCCGAAATCCTGTCTTCAAAAACTCTTCTCGCTCCACCGTTTCCGGCGCGCAAAACATGAACTGTTTATCCACTGACTGTTGAATTGAACTTCAATAAAAAAAACCTTGCGACTCATTGAGTCGCAAGGTTTACTTGTTATTGATCCCACAAGGACTGTGGGATTAGACGGTAACCAACCAACGGTACAACTTACTTGATGTTAATGGTTCCAGTCCCTGTGTTGTTGACACTTGGAACATCATTTCCATTATCGGAAATTGTGTTGCCATTGATAAACAGGCAATCAATCGTCGCATTCCCGGAAAGATCAATCTCGATGGCATTCATCTGATTTCCAGTGATGTTGTTGAGATCGAACGAGCTATCTCGGAGGATGGCATCGCCAGACATATTCAAGCTAATCCCGTCCTCAACGGTCATACCCGAAATTGATTGACCTGGGTCGAAGTTAATTTCAGTAATGCCAACTCCCCACTCATTCAGTCCAACCGCAGAGAGTTGGAAGGTCCAGAAGGTATTCTCGTCATCAGGATCAAGAACCGACGCACTGTAGTCTCCCCAACGATTTCGACCCGATCCGAAGGTCACATTATAATTGTCGACACCTGCTTGCAATGTGACAGGGGCCAGAAACGTCATGACTCCATTCATCGTGTCGCCGAAGGCAGCCCCGGTGCTTGCAAACTGACTAGGACCAACAATGGAGAACCCGATGACTGCCTGTCCAGTAGTGTTTACCGAAATTGAAGGATAGAGATAATCAAGATTTGGATCTTCAATAGTCCCGGTCTGTAATACAGCGTTGGTCGCCTCATCGATTTGATACCAGCGAACTCCATCTGTGCCATCTGTGGTCAGGAAGGAATGTGTCGCCCAGAGGGTTCCATTCACTTCGATAGCATTCGACCAAAAACGTGCAGAATCATGTTCAAGGTCAGTCAAGTTTGGTTGAGTTCCTCCATCAGGAGTCTGATAAGCAGGCACTGGAATGAGTGTAGGTGCTCCTAAAATTGGGTTATTGGGGTCAGTGGTGTCGATGTCGGTGCGGAAGAGGTCGGTTCCGGCAAAACTTCTCGTCGCCAACAAAGATGCAGATCCGTCGGATGCTCCAAAGTCAATTACCGGTTGAATTACTCCGCCAAAGGTAGCGACACTCAGGTTTTCGAAGCGTGTCAGATTCGCCAATGTCGGGACTGCTCCCAAAAGATCAGCTTTAGGAATCACATATATTGACAGGTCGTTACCTGTTGGCGGACCACCAAAGTTGTTCGTAGCGATATAGATTCCATCTGCATCGACACCGAGTGTATCGAAATCGTTAAAGCGGATTCCCTGGACCGAATCACCCACGAACTGAACACCTCTCCAGATTCCTGTCGGATCGTCAGTTTCCGATACCGCGACAAAAATGGTGTTTCCTCCGCCTCCATCGATCACAGAAGCAATCCAGCGATCGATTGTCGGATCGTAGATGATTCGAGGGTCAAAGACTGAGTTGAATGGATTGAGAGTGACTCCCTGAACGTTCGCCCAAAACGTATTGAGTGACACACGACTGACTAGACTTCCATCGGTTTTGTCATAGACGGCAAATGTCCCGTTGATCATTTCAGAAACATGGTTGGTTCCTACAGCTCCCATTGTGTCTGGTGGAATAAATCCGCTGTCAGACAGGGTGCTTCCGACAAAGTTCACTCCCGTGGTGAAACCTTGGACACGGCCGTCCCCATCGATAATGTTTTGGTCAACATGCAACTCCACATCAGCAGAGCCTGATAAATCAACTTGAACATTGTTGATTTCGTTACTGACCAGGTCATTACCAATGACATTCAAAATTGATGTCGAGCCCATATCTGAACTGTCTGAAGCAAGGAGAATTCCCACACCGCTGTTTCCAGCAATGAAGTTATTCGTCACGTCCAAATTCCAGTCACTGCCGTTGGTAAGATTCACGGCGATTCCATTCACGTTATTCCGTGAGGTGATATTGTTGATCGATCCCAGAGTCAGGTCTGAATTGTCAGCAGTGATGCGAATACCGTCGAAGCCAGGATCATTATCGCTGACTCCCACACTATCAATCGTTAGTCCTGCCAACAGTCGGGCACCGACGAGAGTGTCGGTCAAATTGGTATTCAGCAAGTCAATCTGGATGCCATCGCCAGCGTTCATGCTGGATGTTGTGACACCATCACCGATGATTTCAATCGCACCACTGGTGACGTCTTGCAGGTTAATGTTAATCCCGTCTCCGTTACTTTCAGTCACGGTTCCAGAGATCGATGCGACAGCCAGGTTCGCTCCGTTAACATTAAAGTTAATGCCGTTGGCCATCATGCTTTGTCCGTTCTGTTGAAACACATTCAAGCCCGCTCCCAGCAGAATGACTTCATCGGCATTCGTTCCGCTGACTTCAATGCCGCTAGCCCCATTGAGCGAAGCGGTCGAAGGACCAATCCCTTCAGAGCCAATGTCTGCCAGCAATGAGCCCATATTGTTGACAAGGAATTCCAAGCCGTGCATGGCATTGCTATTTGCAGTGACTGCATCAATCGTCGCATTCACCTGAGTGTTCAAACCATCTGATGAGACGAAGACCCCGCTCGCTGGTGCGACAGTTCCGTTTGATGAGAAGTCTGAGTTCTGAAGGTCAGCGTTAACCACCGCTCCGAACTCACCGATCACCCGTAAACCAGCATCCCCGTTTCCAGTCGATGTTAAAGCCTCAGTAGAGAGAGTCCCTACCACGCCTGAACCTGAAGTTAAGAATCGAACTCCATCGGAGCCGTTCATGTTTGTAGTCACGGTGTCCAGGCTCAGACTGAGATTTGCAGCATTCATCCCCATAATGAGACTGGCATCGACGCCGGCTCCGCCATTCATGTCGATGTTTGTATTCGAAAGTGTTGCATCGATTGAGGTATCCATACCCGTTGCATCCAACCGAACGCCTGTGGCGACTCCATTTGAAATTGAGCCTCCATTCCAGGTCGAGGTCAGTTGGCCCCCGGTGCTGGCTCTCCAGACAACGTTTCCATCGGCAGACATGTTATCAGCGGTCACGCCCTGAAAAGCTAAGTCAACAGTGGAACCGCTCGTTGCCAAAACATCGACGGCACTGTTGGTGCTATTGTCAAAGTTTCCGAGGGTAAAGTTCGCGGTCAACGCCGAACCGCCCGACACGAAGAGGTCGAGACCATCGTCCATTGAACCACTGGCGTCGAAGTTAATGAAATCGAGAATCGCTGTGGAATCACCGAGAACTGTTCCCTGAATTGCGTCGTTTGCAGCTCCGGTCAATGAAACATCAAGGAATGTTGCATTGAGAGTTCCTTCGTCCGCAACCAAGAATTCAAACGCATTGTTACCGGCTCCATCCATTGTTGTCGGATCGACGAAGAGATTCAAAACTGATCCCATGTCGACAACACATGTGTCAATGTTGTCGTCAATATTGAAGTCGATTGTGCTGTCAAGAATGTTCAGGTTGTAATCCGTTCCCATCGTGGCAACAACGCGAACACCATCAACTCCGTTTCCGCTGGCTTGTAAACCATCGAAGGTTGTCGTGCCTGTTGCGTTGCTGAGAAGTACCGCAACACCAGTTCCTGCATTTCCGTCGACAACAACGTTGTCTGCGGTCCCTGTCAGGTCTGCTCCATCTGCTGCCAAAACCAGTGCAGTGTCAGCTGTGTTCGCTACTGTCAGATCTGTAATGGCGAAGGTGATGTCTGCACCATCGGCATCAAAGATAACGCCAAAGTCGCCACCATCAATGGCAATAGCATCTGCCGTGAGGTCGAGTGGAGCCATTGTCGCATTGGAAACTGCAATTCCCGTCCCACCTGGCATAACTTCAAAGTCAATGTTAGAAATGAACCCGGTTCCACCAGCATTCACAATGTTAATGCCGTTCGTAATTTCAGTGCTTGTGATGCTATCAATGTCAAAACTGTCGATATCGGTTCCGAAAATCCCGTCGGTTGCAGCGAGTTCAAACGAACGTACTTCGTTACTATTTGCCAGTGTCACAATCGGGAGTCCCATGCCGGCTGCTCGTAGGATTGGAGCGGCACCGGTTGGATCGAAACCATCAGTCGGTAGCGGAATCACACCCAGTCGGTCTGTGTCCACAAAGTGTTGAAGACCTTCCCCTAGCAATCGTTGAGAATCGGCAAGCGTGATGTTGCCGAGTGTATCGCCAACTCCACGTCGAACGAGAATCAAATCGGCATCAGCAACTGCGTCCGGAAGGAAATCAAAAGGCATTTCGAAACTGCCATCGCCTCCGGCTGGGGTTGTATTGTCGATGAATGAGACAAAAATGGGGTCGACTGTGCCTGGTCGCGTGAGCGGTACGATAATGCTGTCTCGCTCTTCATTGATTTGAATATTCCATGTTCGTCGGACCTGATCGAATCGTCGGTCAGCTGTGTAGCCTGATTGGAAGCGAGTCGGCATTGTCCCTCGGAAGCGAACTTCAACACCCAGATTCAGATTCGTTCCAAACTTGTCATCATTACTGGCCACCAAGTTCAGGTTCACGCCTTCCATGAAACGAGCTTCAGCACGAACGCGAACTCCGGTCGCTGTGTCTCCACTGAAGAGAAGCTGATAGGCACCGGCATAAGCTCTCAACCAGTTTTGCGCGAGAGGAACGGGTCCGCCACCTTCGACGTCCCAGCCATAGAAAGCACGCTCGAACGTACCAATCCCAGAGGTGACAATCTGATTTCCCAGATAGAACGGGTCGTCGCCAGGGTCAACGACACGAACGAAGTTTTCACGGTCATCGATTGGAATATAACCGTTGGCACGAAGATCAAAATTTGGACTCAGGTATTCAACGCCACCTGTAATCTGGCGATAGCGGTTATTGTTGTTCGATTCGTAATCGTCGAACCAACCATGGATACCGAAGATTCCTATGCCGGATTGCTTTCGATAACCACCACCGAGATTGAATCCAGCGCGGGAATCGTCTGTGACCAACGCGTGAGCTTCACCGAAAAGGTGATGACCGAAACCTTGCCAGAGTCTTGAGCGAACACCGAGTCGCGTAAACCCGTCAGTATGACCGACTCCGTCTCCCACAACCTTGTGGAAGAGAAGATAGTTGCTGCCGTCACGCGACAAAAATGCCGAGCCACTGATGTCGTCCAGGTAGACCACTCCACCATTGGTCGCTGTGATAGGATCCTGACCTGAACTAACGTTCGTTAATCCCAGGGATACCAAACCAAGGCACAGCAGGCCGACTCTTCGAGTCCAATGCATGAGTCTCTCCAACATCCACTCAAAAGTGGTTTCTTCAGACGATCCGAGTGCTTTTCATCGCAATTCAACATTGAGCGATGTTTGACACTCCCCCTGCACAAAACTGCATTCTGATTCAATTCCGCCACGCTATTGGTGGCGGACACAGAGTGGAGTCTGCGCGTTCTTCTGAATCTTCGGCGCATTCCCATCGTACGGTTGAGTTAAACTTTACGGGTTCGAACGAAAGGTCGGGTGAAGACAATCAAAATGATCGTACCAACCATGCCAGCCCTGCTGTATTTGACGCACTCCCCCTATACGTCCATATCGTGGAGTTCAAAGCCCCTCTCGTTCGGCAGAAATTGTCAGAAGAGCTTCCGTCCAATTAAAAAAACTGAACGTCGGTTGCAGAGGTGAAGAACGGTCGTTCCGAAATCGTTCGTTGCAACTCCTCGCTCTTCGACTCACACAGCTGAGATCAACTGTAAAATGGTTGACAGTTGCCTCTGTAGCGAGCAACAATCAATCAACACCACAGAGGCAGACTTGATACACAAATGTCCGAGATGACCCCGTCTATGAAAAACGACTCGACTAAGAACGATGCACAACTTGCTGCGATTGTTTTGACTTGTCTCAGTCTTGCTGTCGGACCAGGTCTGTTACTCGTCAACCGACCTGTTTTCTTTTTGGGAATTCCCATCGTCTATGCCTGGGCCATCTTTTGGTATCTAGTGCTCTGTGGCGTCGCAATCGCTGCACGACGAAAGACTTTTAGTTCTGATCAAAAATCGACGGATACGCCCGAATGATCCCTGCCGCTTTACAGACCACTTCAGGAGTAATCCCGATCATTGTGATCGGCGGGTATCTTTTTCTGCTCTTGTTTTTGGGCTGGCTTGGGCACCGTGTGAGTACAGGAAGTGAGGAAGACTACTACCTTGCCGGTCGTCGTCAAAATTGGCTGATCAGTTCCTTGACGATCATCGCCACGTTCCTCAGTTCGTTTGCATTGCTTGGCGCGCCAGGGATGGTCTATCGCGAAGGAGTTGTCTTCGCGCTCGTGAGCTTAAACGTTCCGATAGCAGGATTCTGTATCGGAATGCTGGGTCCACGCATCTGGAAACTCGGTCGAGATGGTCACTATGTCACACAGGCCGACATGATTTGTGACCACTACAAAAGTCGAATCAGCTTACGACTGCTGGTCACTCTTGTTGGGGTTCTTTTTGTTGTTCCATACGTGATTATGCAAATCAAAGCTGGTGGTGATCTCGCAGCAGTTCTGTTTCCGGACTCAGATTCTTCATTCGAAATCGGCGCGATTATCCTCGCATCGATTACAGCAATTTACATCATGGTTGGCGGAATGCGTTCTGTTGCCTGGACGGATGCGATTCAATGCGTATTACTGATTGCAGGCATGATCTTGGCCGCCATAGCAATGGTCGCAGCTCTTGGTGGCCCTACTCAATTCCTGCAAAAAGTTCAGACATTACCGAAGTCTTCATTAACAGTTCCGGGAAATACTGGGCAATGGCAGATTCCATTTTTATTCAGTGTTTGTCTGCTGATGCCAATTGGCGGGATCATTCAACCGGCACAGTGGATGCGTTTTTACGCAGCGAGTGGACCACAAGCTTTGCGACGGAGTTCCCTCATCTTCATCGTTCTACTAACTGCATGCTTTCTCTTCACAATCATGCCTGTTGGCCTTGGCGGCCAAATTCTCTATCCACTTGAGATCTCAGAGACTGGAGTCAGCCCACATCCTGAAGTCGGGACTTACGATCAAATCCTCATTTTTATTGCCCGACATAAAATGCCTGAACTATTTGGTGCCTCTCTTGGAGAATTCATAGCAACCATGCTTGTCGTGGCGATCATGGCGGCATCGATGAGTACCGCTGATAGCAATTTACACGCTTTGAGCGCGTTATTGACTCGCGACATTTATTCGCAATTTGTACGTCCGAAAGCTTCTGAATCAGAAAAACTTTGGGCAGGACGATTCTTCATTATTGCGGCGACATCGCTGTCGCTGGGTGTCGTTCTCGTCGGTCAACGTGAGGCAAGTTCACTCGCGGATTTCCTACAGATGATTGTTGGTTTGGCGTTGTTTGCCGTGGCCTTCAGCGTGCAATTACTCCCGATCACGATCGACATTCTTTACGTTCGCAAAGGCACAAAATGGGGGGCCGTTATCGGTCTTGCGGTAGGATTGCTTACCGCATTCTGCTTTACATCTCTCTTCCCGTCGTTGCTTGCAGTGATTCCCGAATTGGGCCTGACAACGTTTCTCACCGATTCAGTCCACGATCTGAAGACCCTGATTCCGATTCATGCCTCTGCCTGGGGACTGATCCCCAATATCGTGTTGTTTGTCATTGTGAGTTGCATTGAAAGCGCGTTCAGGAAAGAATCTTGAACTCAACACAAGAAGGAAGAAACCGCAGTACGTCCTGGCTTATTCGAAAAAATACCGTTTGGCGGCCTGATACGTCTTGGGATCTTTTTCACGAATCTGCTCCAGATAATTCTGAGCTTTCGCGATGTGCGAGGAATCCGCGTCTGTTTGGGATCGAGCAGAACTTTTCTCAGCCGTCATCAGGAAACGTAGAATCGCACGTTTAATCGCAGGGACGTCATAGTCTCCTTTTCCGTACAAAGAGACGATTTCATCCATGGCATCCCAGTCTTTCCAGCGGGCTAAATCGATGATTGCCAAATCCGCGAGATCCGGGCGTTTCGCGATCACTCGCATCGACTTACGAAGTTTTTGTTTTGAAAACCTATCACCTTCATAAGACCACACAAAGCGGAGAGCTTCCATGACAGGAAAGACTCGAACACGGCCGATATCCGGGTTGGCAAGAAATTCCTTCTCAAGAACCGTCAGACCAT
>DAOUPA010000019.1 GCA_030626405.1 Planctomicrobium sp. | reverse complement strand
GATCGGTACCAGTATGACTCGCAATACTCAAACATCGAATTTGTCGAAACGCCTATCGTTTTGCCATGGGGGAAATCTTCAGCGAGTGAACCACTCTATGTGCATGTCGCCATCATTCATCCAACAATTTATGAATCGGAAACCGCTGAAGAGACGCCAGCACTGAGTTACGATGTCAATGATCAGACGCAATCTCCTGAAGTCCTCGTCTACACTTCTCCGGAAGATTCATCAGTTGAACTCTCGACACGTTAATCACCGGCGATAAGGAAAGATGCACTTGCAATACATCGGATTCGCTTCAGGCAGGCAAGTCATTTACGTGCTGGCGACTGTTCTTGTGGTCATTTCTCTGGTGTTGATTTGGCTGAATTCGAGACAACGTATTAACCATGAAGTCCTTCTGGAAGGAAACATGGTTGGTGATGATGCTGTGAAAGAACTGTCTAAAGACGATTGGAAATATTTCCCAATTCCCGATGACGCAAGGTCAGTAGAAATATATTCGACTCCCGCAGGGATGGTCTCTGCTTCGTACCTCGTCGAAGACAAGTACCCAGCGAGGAAGACCATTTATGGAATCGTCACCGAACTCAGGTCTCGCGGTTGGAATCTGTCAGGGGACCCTGAGTTGAGCCCTGAGACAGTGTCCTCAGATTTGACTAGATGGACGAATGATGCCATCACTTCTGAATATTACGGACAGCGTGCTTATCAACGCTCTTGGGAGGCTCAGTGGAAAAATGAGGATGGGGACGTCATTAACGGTCATTTCCTGTACCCTCGTTCGGCATCAAATATTACAGCGTCAAATTCATTATTTGTTAATTTTATTTGGCAGTCGTCGGAAACAAACAAAACGATGAAGTTGATTGAAGAACAACTCATTGAGATGCGTGATTCTGGCACTTTACAGTAGAGTGAAGAGCTGGGCATGCTCCCGCATGATTTGCTAATCATACAATGGCACTTGGGATTTCCAATACTGTCGCTGGCACCTGGTGCAGACGTTATTCGAATTTCTTTCGGATCCCTGGAAGTACCATGTCGGTCGATTCTCTTGGAGTGATATCGTGAGTGAGGAATTGTTGCTTACCAGCGAAGTACGTTGAAAAATCGGCGACAATGAGATTGTAGACGGTTTCTTTTTCGGCAGGGACTATTTCTTGAAGATCAACGCTGTCGCCCTTGAGCGTGTACAGGGACATTCCTGGTTCGAGTTCCTTTGCCATTCTCCAGCCGATTCCGGAAACCCAGAAGGGATGACCGAGACTGCAATGGACTTCTTCACTGGACGTTTTGAGGATAACGGTGGGAGCCGCTTTACGGACGGTTCGTTTAAGAACTGGTTTGAAAGTAAGTTCACCAGTTTCGATATCCTGAGTGAGAACACGATCCCCGATCTGGATCTTTTCAATTGGGCGTGGACCATGCTCAGTTTCGGTAAGGGTCCCGGCAACGAAGCAACTCACCGGTCGAACGGAAATCCTGATCTTCTGTGCTCGGCGATTGTCGACATACCAAATCCCGTCGTCGTATTCATCGTTCAGTTTCAATTTCCCATTTTTTAACACCAGATCATTTTGTTTTCTCCACCAGTCAAACCACTTTTCCGGATCTTTAATGTCGACTTTCGTTGCAGTTTTTAGCATCCGCACGATTCGGTCGATGCGAATTTGCTGCGAGCTTTCGAGAGTCTGTTGACCATAATCCGCAAGGAGAACATCTCCGATTCCGGCATAAGCTTGAGCAAGTATTTGAGGAGCCTGATTTGCTGGCACCGAATGTCCCGTGACGGAAATTCGATCCGCAAATCTCGGGACGAACGGTTCGCTTTTGATGACTGTTCGAGTCCCGGAGATGGTCAGTGTTGAATCAAAACCATCCACAACAACTTGCTTGGAAAAAACTCTTAAGGGGATCGTGGGCAGCGCCAATGGGAGTTGCACCAATTCGAGGCTGAACCTTGTGTTAACACTGGTGAGCCCACTCAAAGCGTAGGGGACGTATTGATCGTAACGTCTTTCGCACAGCAGGTTCTTGGCTCGTGTGCGAAGTTCAGTTGTGGAATGAAACACGGACTGCCTCACTAAAGCTTCCGCTGCTTTATGGCTGTCGATGGTCGCCAGCCAGTCTTGAAAAGCACGTGTTTGTCTAGGGCCCTGCGAAGCGAAGTACCTCTCGACAGCTGGGATCGCGTCAGGAGTACGAATCTCTTTGAGTGATTCACTGACTTTCGTTTCGGCGACAGAGCCTGGTCGAGTCTTCGCAAATTTCTTAGCCAGGATTTGAATCCTGGTTGCCCACGCGTCCAGATTGCCCTGAGTTCTTTGAGATTCATGCATTCTCAATTGAATCTGCCTGGGCGTGATCCAGAAGCCATTGACATTGACGTGTCCTAAACGACGATGAGCTTCGTGGAAGCTGTAGTCGTGGAGTAAGGCACGGGTCAGGTGGGCGCGCTCCTCTGCTCTTAGTCCATGTTCTCGACAGCCATCAGCAAGAAACAAATTATCTCGGAAATTATCTTGCCGTTTGTCCCGTTCCTGTTGGTAGCGATAGACGTCATTCCAGTGCTCTCCCTGTTCGATAACAAGACGATGCTTCAGCCATTGCTCTCCTGCCCAGACGAATCCAGCAGACCAGTGTTGCAAAGGATGCTCAGGATTCTTCTTCAGGAACTCTTCCAGAATTGAATCGCGAGATGATCGGCGTTGCAGTTCATTCTCATTGTGGTTGACCTCCGCATCGCCTGCAGCAACGTCACTCTCGCCGAGGTCATCAGGCGTATTCACTGGATCAGCAGCTCGTAATTGTCCTGTTGAAAATGCAGCAACAATGAAAAGTGTGACACAGAGTTTTCTGGTTGTTGTGACCACGTGAATTGCTCCTCTGGTATTGAGCGCAAGAGCGACTATCGGAAACTGGTGTAGCGTGTTGCGAACGCCATAAAAACGTGTCTGTGCTCTGAAGCTGACTCGTTGATAACTCTTGGCTGTTCAGCAAGATTGAAACAGTTCAACGAATCATTTCTTGATCTGACGTACTCTTGATTAACAGTTCTTTCTCTTCCGTAAGTCCGCGTTTCTCATAGGACGAAAATTTTTGGATGGCACGCAACTGTGATATGACTTTGGGGTCGGAGTCCGGGCTGGCGCCTGCTTTCTTCTCTAGTTTTGCGATGCGTTGCTGCATCCGACTGAGGCGTTGTTTTTCGGCATTTGCCGCGTTCGCAGCAGACTGATATCGGGCTGCGATGTTGTTGCGTTTGGCGATCATTCGCTTCGCCAGAGAAACAAGGTTCCTACGACTTTGGACGAGCAGAGTGAGATCCCGTGACATCACAATCAGTTCCCGCTCCCTGAACGTAATTTGTTGTTCAATTCGATCACGTCGCTGGATAGTCGTTGTATTATTGATTTGACCTGCAGTGATTCTGTCGCCATTTTGGACGCGATTGTACTCGCTCTTCAAATTCTGAAGCTCAAGTCTCAGCCTTGTTGCTGTTAAAATCATCACTTGCTCTGTCTGCATTGAGCTCTCAAACTGCCCCTCCAATACCTTCAACTTTGAGTCAAGATCGCTCAGATCGTCATTGGCAACATCCTGGAATTCTTCAAATTTCTCTTTGAACTCCTCTTGTTGTTCTTCCACGATTTCAGATTGTTTTTTTGTCTGTTCAGCAAGCCTGTCTTTTTTGACCTGAACTTCATCTTTGACCTCAATGACAGAACCTAGAAGTTCAGTTTTTCTGAGCGACAGATCCAAGCGTCCCGCCTGATAGGAATCGACGTAATCCTGACCAAGATTCTGCTTGACAGCTGCGTCCGCAGCGAGTGCCTGAACCATGACTTCATTATTTCCCAACGGTCCCTCCAGAAACGCCAACACCATCCCAATCCATCGGGCACTTCGTTGAGCATCAGCAGACTTGGTGCCTTCCACTGGAATCTTTCCAATCGATTCAGCAAGGTCGACTAAATTCTCGACCATATGCGCGTAGCGATTTTTTTTAAGCTTCCGCAGGATGATTTTTTCTCGCGCCAGCAAGACTACTGGATCGTCACTCAATGCTGCTGATTCCAAGCGAGATTGAGCTTCTTTCGCGTTGAAATTCTTCCGGAGGACGATAGAGAAAGCGTACTCCAGGTTCGGATCAGTTTCTCCCAGAAGTGTCACAGACTTGTCGTAAGCTGTTTGAAGTTGGGATGTTGAGACCCGACCAGATTGAAACCCAACATCCAGAAGATGTTGAACAGCTGACGCAAGCTTAGTTTCTTCAGCGCACAAAAAAGGTGCGGAAGTCGCAAACCATGCTAACGCAACGATGAGCACTCGCATTGAATTGAACCCGAGTTGAGGAGACGCTCTCACTGTATTGAAACGTCAATTCATCACGGAATCAACTCCTTTTATCAAAATTTCTGACCAACGAGCCAAGATCTGCCCCGGGATGCTCTCCTCGGCGTTCTCTTGCACAGGGGCTGCTCTGCAAAAAGTCGTCTTCCTCCGCAGGGACGCAATGGAGTTGATCGGCTCTAACGCTTTTGAGGCGCTGATGCTTCGGGAGGGATGATCGCTTTGGCATCCCGATCTCCTACTCGAAAATATCCGCGTTGATAACCGGACCCGTCGCACACTTGGTAGACGATCCCCTTGCGAGTCTTCTCGATATGTTTCCTCCCTCCATGAATGATAGCTGAAAACGAAGGCTGACCTCTTTGATCAAGAACGAACATCTTGATTGACTTCCTGGAATTATTGAAAAACTCGATGTTCACTGCACCACCTTGCGGTCTTGATGGAGGTGCGTTGTTCCGAGTCGCAGATTTCCAAACAAGATTCGGAGCGGACTTTTTCGCCGACCCTGGTTTCGCGACGAACTTGCGCGGAGCAAGTGAACGCAGTTCATTGAGTTTGATCTGATGTTTCTTGCTCGTTGCTAGATTCGTCCATTCAAACGGGTCAGACTCAATATCGTAAAGCTCTTCGCCACCATCTGTGTAATGGATGTATCGCCAGCGATCTGTACTGAGACCATAGCTTTGAGGTTGGCCTAGATGGGTCACAGAAACATGGGGCCAGACGCTTTCAGGATTTCGAAGCAGCGGCACCAGACTTGGTCCATCGTGGTGAGTTTCCGCAGGCAATCCGCAAAGTTCGAGGAGTGTCGGAAACAAGCTGAGCAGATTCACAGGTTTCTCGCATGTCCCAGCTTCCGTTCCAGCCGTGAGAGACGAAACCCCCTCTGGCACACGAATCACAAGTGGAACACGCGTACAGGCTCGCCAACCTGTGAATTTTTGCCAGTGCTGTTTTTCTCCTAAATGCCATCCATGGTCAGACCAGAGCACGACAACTGTCTTCTTGGCATTAGGGCCTTTCTCCAATGCGTCGAGAACATGACCTAGCATCGCATCTGAGAAATGGATGGATGCCAGATATCCCTGAATTCCCTGCTTCCATTGTTTCTGCTCGCGTATATGAGCGAAGTACCGGTTCGGTCCGCGACGTTTGCCGGCAGTCGGCAGGTCGTCGAGATCATCTTCACGATAACCCGGTGGAAGTTGAATCGAGTCAAGTGGAAATGGCTTGAAGTATTTCTCTGGTACAAACCACGGCTCATGCGGTCGATAGAACCCACACGCCAGAAAAAATGGTTTGTCGTGTTCTTTGTTGAGTTGATCGGAAACCCATTTCGCGACGAGATAGTCGCCGCCATAGTCTTCATCTGTTGCCTTGAGTGGTCCCCAGTCAGTTTCGACATACTGCCAGTCACCCTTGCGAGGCAAACTGACCGGTCGTTTCTCGGGGTACAACGTTCTGGGGAATGGGTTCTCGGTTTTCGCTTTCGGAAAGTATTCATCCCAGGAGGGAGCATCAATGAAGTAGTGCAACATCTTGCCTGACCCGATTGATTCGTAGCCTAGCTTTGAGAACGTTTTCGGAATGATTTCCGCGTCCGGCAGCACTTCTCTCATTTTCTGACCGTTGTCATACACACCGGATCGATTTGGAGAACGCCCTGTGAAGATGGCAGTTCGTGAAGGATTGCAGGAAGCTCCCGGACAGTGGGCATTCGTGAAGAGCACGCCAGACTTCGCAAGCCGATCTAGATTCGGTGTGATTGTCTGAGGATGCCCACCAAGGCAACCGACCCAGTCATTCAAATCGTCCATCGCAATGAACAAAATGTTCGGTCGCTGAACACCGGACTCGGCAGCAGTTCCCACTGTGCATATAAGCAGTAGTGTGGCAACGTTAATGGCTATCGAACGAGTCATGAAATCCCTTTCTGTTAAATCCAAAGTTCTACACGCTTTCTCAAGTCTTCCGGCAATCGCTTTTCAACAGCCTTACGGAGTTGATTTTCGTGATATCGTGTACTTAGGTGACCGAGGATAACGAGTTCGTTCTTAAAACGCTCGGCGCGCTCCACGATATCGTCCAGGTGAGTATGGCCGAATTTGTGAATTTTTTCCTTCCGATGCTCTGGTCGAAAGAACGTTAGCTCTGTGATCAGGATTTTTGACTCATAGACTGCATCGCAATTGTCGAGACCTTGCGGGGCAGTGTCGCCACAATAGCAGACAATGGGCGTGCGAACTTCAGCGCTGACTTCAACGCCGCTGAGTCGAATGTCTCGAATTTCGCTCCCAGGTAAGTCCTGATATTCCGGCTTGAGCTTCTTCCTTCTCTCCCAGATCACATATCCTAGAGACGGAACGGTATGTTTCGTCGGGAAGGTGGTCATCACATGCTCGCGCGAGAGTTCGTACTCTTGCCCCGGCTCAGCACCAATGAGATTGCAAATCATGCGCCCGCGATCCAGTTTCTGCCAGGAGTGCAGCATCCGCTCGACCGGCTCCACAACTTTCGCCGGAACGTAAATGGTTGGGGGCTCCATCTTCATCATGCGTCGCCGGGCAACAAACGCTGGCAGGGCCGCCATATGATCGAGATGCGCATGCGAGATGAAAAACGTCGGCGTTCCCATAAACGACCATGGGCTACCTCCCAAGTCGAACCCGATTTTCAGTTCCGGAATGCGCCAGTATGTTTGAACCGCTGCGCGCGAATAGCCTTCAATCGTCAGTCCATCATGGACGATTGTTTTCAGCGGAAGGTTTTCAATCATGCTTCTCGATCCGGTTCATTTTTGTTGTGCGAAAGGATAGAGAAGACACGAGGCAGTTTGCAGAGTTCGCAGAAAGTTTTCAGTGAGAATTCAAGGATTCGTATCGACCTGCTCAGAGAATGTAGGGTGGGTGAAGCTAGAATGAAGGTGGATTGTGTCTGCGAATTGAATTGAGAACCAAGCTGCACGATTATTTTACCTTGACCTGCGCAACCCACCAATCCTGGATATCGCAGACTTCACCCACCCTACGACTTCGCAGCATCGATCTGCTCGGGATCACGCCCGGTTATTCTCAAAACCAGCCACTGGGCAAGAACCGCAACTGGGATAGAAAGGTAAGGCGAAACACCAAATGCCAGAGCGACATAGCCCAGTCCCAGCGAAATTCCGGCAACCATGAGTGAATATGGCAGTTGAGTGCGAACGTGGCTCAGGTGGTCACAACCGGTTGCCGCGGAGGAAAGGATTGTCGTATCAGAAATCGGCGAGCAATGGTCTCCGAAAATAGCGCCTCCCAGGACCGCACCAATCGTCGCCAGCATCAGTGGATGGTTTGCGATCTCTTCAACGCCGAGAGATGTCGTCTGCAGGAGTTGGAATTGAATTGCAACAAACAGGGGAATGAGCAGCCCCATTGTTCCATATGATGTTCCAGTGGCGAAGGAAATCAAAGCCGCCAGAAGAAATGTAATCGCTGGCAACCAATGCGGCGAAAGCTGGCTACCTAACGACTCGACTAGATATCCGGCTGTGTTGAGGTGTTCGGTATCACAGACTGTGCCAATGCACCATGCTAAGACTAACACAACCACGGCAGGCAACATTTGCTGCATTCCTTTCACTGCAAAGCCCATCGCTTCGCTAAGTTGATGAGACCGCGAAAGCACAACGCTGAGCACTGCCGAGAAGACAGCCGCTGAGGACGCCAGCAGTAAAGCTCGGCTAGAGTGTTCAAAATCAATAGATAGAAAAACTCCCAGAGAAACACACAGTGTGATCAAGGGAATGATAGCGTGTCGGGCTAAGGCGGGCGTCTTAGAAGTACGCTTTGGCCCTGAAGCCTGTTGAGCGTCTAAGGGTTTCAAACGACTCTTCCGTTCTGCTTTGAGCATCGGACCGAAGTCCCTTCCCGTCCAGGCAATTTGCAAGACAAAAATTAAAAGCAAAATCGGGTAGAACCGATACGGAATCGTCGCAAGGAAGGTCTGGTAAATTTCTCCTGTCGGAAGTCCGAGACCTTCGTATGTCGTTCGAATGTAGCCGACTTCAACGCCAACCCAGGTGGAAACCAACGCCAGTCCGGCGACAGGAGCTGCCGTCGAGTCGACAAGAAACGCGAGTTTCTCTCGCGAGATCCGCAGACGATCAGTGATTGACCGCATTGTGCTGCCGACCAAAAGCGTATTGCCGTAATCATCAAAAAAGATGACGAGTCCCATCACCCATGTCATTAACTGACCACGCTGTCTCGTTTGGACGTGATCCTTTAAGCGATCAACCAACGCCTGAGTGCCCCCACTGCCGGACATCACTCCGATCATCGCTCCCAGGAACATCGTAAACAGAATGACCTGACCGTTTCCGGTATTGCTGAAAGTGGACAGAATCAGTGGATCGATTGTCTTAACGAATCCCGAGAATGGTTGCGCTGAGAGCAGCATCATTCCTGCAAGCGTCGCCATGAATAGTGCCCCGATCACTTCCTGCCACCAGATCGCCAGGATGATTGCAATCAATGGTGGTGCCAGGCTCTGCCAACCAGAGAGTGAATGGATCGGAAATTGCATCGGAGCCTCGTCGGCAGACTCCGCAATCGTAATGTCTGGGGATGTGACAGAGACGAAGCGTTCAATCGCCCGATCTGTCTGAATTTCTAATACGCCATCTTCAAACTTCGGCAGTGAAAATTGTTCCCCATGCTCAATCAGTCTGACGCCTTCGACATGAGCAGTTTCATTAAATTGCTCGTCAATCTTTCCATCTGGTGTCAGAGCAACGATACGAAGTTGATGAACCGGAACACCAATCAGCCGCACAGAAGGTGATTCGATTCGAAAGCGAGGAGATGGTTCTTTTGCATCTTCGCAATACGCAGGAACACTGGTCGCAATCGCAAACATGACAAAGAACAACCACACGAGTGCATCGTTCCAGCAGCGATGATTCGAAAGATCGCGTTGTTTCGTCATGTTCTGTCCATATCAAAGTGCGTTCCAATGCACCATTTCTCACTTAGCCCTCGGTGATCCATCGGGGGAAATAACAAACGTTGTTGGCAAACCCATCGCTCGAAATGTCGTAAAATTCAGCGCGTGCTCTCCACCGGGTGAATCACCCGGTGCTAAATGAAGTCGTGAGTGCGTCTGCGCATGGATTCTGAAGACATACGCGCAGAAAGCAAGGCTTCACTCTGTCTCACAGGCTTGCTTCCGCGAGCTTCTCTCATTGAAATGGACAGCACAAGTCCGACTGATTGACCAACATAGAAGAATCATAGGTGTTTCATGAAGTTCATTAGCAGTTCCATCTGCTCTCGCGTTTGCCTGGTTACTTTATTTTCTTTGCAATGCGTGACACTCCATGCCCAACCACCAATGTTGGAAAACCGACTCCGCGAACTCGCGCGACCTCACAAAGGATTGGTGGCGATAGCGGTGAAAGATCTATCGACCGGCGAGTCAGCATTTGTGAAGCCGGACGTTCCGATGCCGACGGCGAGCCTCATCAAGGTGGCAGTGATGATCGAGGCATATCGACAGGCGGATGCCGGAATGCTCGATTTGTCTCAACAAGTCACATTGAAAGAAGAAGATAAAGTCCCCGGTTCTGGGATACTTACGAAGCAGTTTTCGCCGGGACTGAAGCTCTCCATCCGCGATGCAATTCGCCTGATGATTGCCATCTCTGATAACACGGCGACGAATCTCGTCATCGATCAAATTGGACTGGATACAACAGCGAAGACGATGGAGCAACTCGAATTTCCGAACACAAAGCTTCATGCGAAAGTCTATCGTGGGACCACATCGATCTTTCCAGAGCGAAGCAAAGAATTCGGCCTGGGAAGTACGACTGCCAATGAAATGCTGCAACTGCTGGAGCAACTTCACAATGGAGAATTGGCATCGAAGAAGTCGACAGCGGAGATGATGGATCACCTCCGTGCGTGCGAAAACACGAATAGGCTTCCGAAATTGCTGCCAGCGAAGACTGTGATTGCACACAAAACTGGATCGGTGAATGCGGCTCGCACTGACGCTGGAATTATTGTCTCTCCAAGCGGTCCGCTCATCGTCGTTGTTCTCACAGCAAAGAATGAAGACCAACGTTGGACTGATAACAATGCTGCCAATCTGTTGGCTGCCAGAATCGCGAAGCTGGCTTACGACCACTTCAATCCAGATCTTCCAGTCGAACACGAAGCCCCGCGTGAACTCAGTGAAGGCGCCGAAGGTTGGCTCGTCGAGGCTCTGCAAAGAACTCTCAACGACAGAATGACGCCCTCACCGGGACTGTCGGTCGATGGTGATTTCGGAGCTGTGACGAAGCAAGTAGTCGTGGATTTTCAAAAATCTCAGGAGTTGCCAACGACCGGAATTGTTGGCGAAAAAATGTGGAAAACGCTCGGACCTTTGATCACCAGCGATGTTGCAATCACCGATCCAAAACAGTTCGGTCTGACGCTCGCAGAAAAGCAACCAATTGATTCTCTGGATGGAGTTCCTTTCGTGACATGCAAGGCCTGGATTGTCGGCGATGCCGCTTCAGGAGAAATTGTCGGTGGCGAGGAACTCGACCAGAAACTTGCCAACGCAAGCACAACGAAACTTATGACGGCGTGGATCGCAATGCGGGAAGTTCGCAAGAACCCAACGCTGCTTGATCAGTTAGTCACCGTCTCTCACCGCGCCTCCGAAACCCCTGGTTCAACTGCTATGGTTCAAGTAGGTGAGAAACTCACTGTCCGAGATCTTCTTTATGGACTCTTGCTCCCTTCTGGGAATGATGCCTCGGTTGTCTTCGCAGAACATTTTGGCGAAAGGTTTTCTCCTCCGGGAAATAAACCGGAAGCTGACGATTCACTTGTGAAATTCGTTGCCGAAATGAATCGAACCGCTCTGCAACTTGGAATGATGAATACACAGTTTCGTAACCCGCACGGTCTCTCGGCAGCGGACCATCGCACAACCGTGCGGGATATGTTCCGGCTGGCATCAAAGATCGTAGAAGAAGGTTCTCTGCTGCCATATGTGCAAACTCGGAAGCACATCGGACGACTGGAAAGCACCAGCGGATATGTTCGCTACGAACTCTGGACGAACACAAACCGTTTACTAAACACCGATGGCTACTTAGGCATGAAAACCGGCACAACACGCGACGCAGGTGCGTGTCTGGTTTCACTAGCAGAACGAGATGGCGTCCGGCGAATCGCTGTCGTGCTTGGATCAACATCCGGTGATGCCCGCTATGTTGACACGCGAAATCTGTTTCGTTGGTCCTGGAATCAGGAGTAGACGTCTCAATTGAGAATTATTTAGTGTTGAGTCGTTTCCTGATGAACTTCACTTACTGCAATATCGAAATGGTCACGGCGGACAACGTCTACTGTTTCGACACATGCAGTGACTTGGTGTACGGGAAGGACTTCTTGGCGGAGGAAGGACAAGATATCTTCGCAAGTTGCATTCGGGAGAACGACTTCGATGCGTACTTTCAACTGAGACGCGCTCGCACCATCTTCAAGTTGGCTTCGGCCTGAGCCTCCGCACGGAATCGATGTGAAACCGGTTGCACCGAGTCGCACGAAGTTGTTTTCAAGCCATTCCTCGATATTGCAGTCTGCTATGACTGTCAGTCGACGCATCGTTGCCAGTCCGCGTTTGCGAGCGGCATGTGCGTTGTCGGCGAGTGGTTGCAATGCATCGAGACCGCGTATTTCAAACGTGAGGCCTTCCTGTTCAAAGTCTCTCTGCATTTCTTCCAGTTTTCCCATCACACTGTGGTCAACAAGTTTTGTGTTTGACAAGTCGACAATGAGATTGCGATGTTTCACGAGACCAATTTGTTCGATCTGGCGACGGAAAGGAATCCAGTTGCTGAACACAGCCGATTCATGCGCGAGAATTAAACTCGTGTTGTCGTCGATGTCCTGCACTTCGAGATACGTTTTGAACAGTGATTTCATCGGAACCCCGTTCGCAACATGGATCACCATTTTCAGGAAAATCCCTGCGGCAACACCAATGAGCAGGTCAGTTGCCAGCACAACGACCAATGTCGTGACAAAGATTGCCAATTGTTCCTTTCCGATACGGTAGACATGGATGAACTCCGTGGGGTGTGCCAATCGATACCCGGTGAAAACCAGCATTGCAGCAAGCGCCGAGAGGGGGATCTTATGAAGAATTGTTGGGATGAGAGCCACGCACGCCAACAAAAAGATGCCATGCCAAAGGTCTGCAAAACGTGTACGTGCCCCGTTATCGATGTTTGCTTTTGAGCGAACAATTTCAGAAATCATCGGTAACCCGCCGACAAAAGAAGAACATAAGTTTCCGACACCAACCGCCAGCATATCGCGATTCATATTCGTCTTGCGTTTCCAGGGGTCCAGTAGATCAACAGCTTTGGCACTGAGCATCGATTCGAGGCTTCCGATGACGAAGAACATCATCGCCCATGTCCAGGCTTTCGGTTGTGCAAGGGCCGAGAAGTCTGGGAAAGTGATGTAGTCGAACATCCCGAACATCCGATCAGGCATATCCACGAGAAATTGTTCGCTCAGTTGATACTTGTGTCCCTTCAGGACATAGGAATGTGCATGAAGCAGGTCGAAAGCCATGCCCATTGGAACCGCAACAAGCAAGACAATCATCGGCGATGGTAAAACTTTCAGTGGTCCGAGTTTTTTGGAAATCACCGGCCAGAGAAACATGATGAGTAGACTGACGACCCCGATGACTGCAATCGCAGGATTCGCTTCGGCAATGTAGTGTGGAATTTCTCGGAGCATTTCGAGGGGTTCACCGCCAGGCGTCTTCCCGTGTTCGTCGACGACACCCAAGGCAACAGGAAACTGCTTGACAATAATGATGACACCGATGGCTGCCAGCATTCCGTGCACGGCAGAGATTGGGAAAAATTCGCCAAGAATCCCTGCGCGGAACAGCCCGAACAGAATCTGCATGACAGCCGCGGCGACTCCCACTGCGAGGGCTGCTTTGTAAGCATCTGTGTTTCCTGGTCCACCGAAATCGTTGATGCATCCGATGGCGATGACAATCAAACCTGCGGCGGGCCCCTTGATTGTCAGTTCGCTGTTACTGATAAACGTGGCGAGGATCGATCCGATGATCGCTGTGAAAATCCCGGCGATTGGTGGATAGCCACACGCCAGAGAAATCCCCAGGCACAAAGGCAGGGCGATGAGGAAAACAAGCAACCCAGAAACGAAATCGTTTTTGAAGTATTTCACAAACCCGGAGGCATTTCCGCGTGGGATCTCCTCGTTCGAGGTGTTCGCAGGTTCGTTGCTCATGATTATTGTCTCTCAGTTTTGATCTGCTAGTCGTGAGTTGTTGTCTTCTCAGAATGATCTTGCGTGAGTTGTTTGTCGTCTTTCTGACGTTGATCGGAATCGACATCGCGTTTGCTAATCAATGCCATTGCGGCATGGTATCTGGACGAAACGCCAGGTTGCGGAAAGAGTCCACCGCCGATGATGAGCACTGTGAGGATGAGGACGGCGATGCGTTCGGAAAACCGGACTCTCAGTGAAATTGAGGAAGTACGAGTTGTCCCGGTGAAGACGCGAAAATAGGCATTAAGAATTGCGATGCCATTCAGTGCGGCAGCAACAACGACGGCGATTCCGATCAGCGGAAAGACTCCGACGGCGCCTTCGACCAAAAGTTCGATCCCGATGAATCCGATGGTTCCGGGAAATCCAATCGATGCAAGACCAGTGAGCAGAAACAATGTCGCGAGCGTTGGCGTGTGTTCGTACAAGCCGTGGAACGTATTCAGTGAAACCTGTCCGATACGAGATTCAATACAGCGTAGTGTCAGCGCAAAACCGGCAAGAGAAAGCCCGACGGATAGCCAGACGCACAGTGCGCCGGTGAGACCGATGGGGGTGACCAGTTCGAGTCCGACGAGAACGAGTGATGAATGACTGAGGAACAGGTAACAGAAGAACCTTCTGGCTTCGACTTGAACCAGCGCCATCCCGGCGGCATAGACCGAAGTGAACAGCGAAACAATCGCGATACTTTGTAACGCCCAGTCGGGAGCAATTGGTAGGACAAGTCTCATCACTGCGTAGGCGCCTGTCATCGGAGTGACAAATAAGAGAGCGGTTCCGAAGGTTGCTTTTTCGAACAAGTCGGTCATCCAGCAATGCAGTGGGACGATTCCACTTCGCAAGAGTGCGGCAATCGTCAGCATGGCGCCTGCGATGGTGGCTGTTGTGGTGCCGACAGCACCAGCATTTAATAACGCCTGACCGGCGACCAGTAATACAACAAACAATCCCATGTGGCTGACGTAAATTCGCGTTGATCGTTTCCGCGAGCGGAGTTCGATCCATGGCGGTATCGTCGCCAATACCAGAAAAGCAATCACAGCCCATGGTTCACGGCAACAAAGAGTCGCCAGAAGAATCGCTTCGGCAAACAACGTCCAGCCGAATGAAAAGCGAGCGACCTTCGTCCGCAATGTTGAAAGCACAGTCATCAAATAGAGCAACGCAGCCAGCGGAATCAACGGAGCGCTCAGTTCGTCAACGATGAAAATGTCTTTATGAAAAACAAATTCGATCACGTCCCAGTGGTCGTGTGCTTCGAACGTGTGCAGCGTTCCGAAGTCCATCCACTCTCCGGTCGCGAACACAAACGTCAATCCGCAGACTGCAAGGCATATTTTGTGTGCGAATTCTTTATCTTTCAGAAAGCTGACAACAATCGCACCCAGTAGAGGTGTCAGGATCATCAGTTCCAGCCACGGCAAGTGGAGTTCAGGCATCATACCAGATCCTCCACCGAGCTTGTGTTAGGCGGTACTTCGTCTGAGCCTTTTTCATCACTGCCAGACAACCAGGCAGTCCAGCGACGTTCCATGGAATCGGACCACCGAAACACAGCAACAAACGGGCGAACGATGTACTCATCCAGAATCACATCAAGGTAGCCTCGCTCCATCGAAAAGCGATACAACCATGCGCGAGTCCGAACAGGAACAAGACGGTCCCAAGTCGACGTCCCTTGCGGCAAATGTGAGCCAATTGCGTTTTCGAGTGTGTGATAGTCGTGAAGCAAACTGGGAGCACGTAACAACTGCAAGGTTCGCAGGCAGGCGTGTCCAACAATATGAATCAGCGCGATGTACCGTAGTCCGAAACCAATCTCAGCGACAATGATTCCGACTTGAGTCAGTGAAGCAAATGCGAGAGCGCTTTTAATGTCCGTTTGAACGCGAGCCGTCAGCGTGCCGAAAATTGCCGAGACCAATCCCAGTGTAATGACAGCGATTCGAAGCGTGAGACTTTGCTCCAGAATCGGACTCACTCGTAACAACAGAAACGCACCGAGGTGAACTGATAACGCTCCATAGAACACAGCGCTCGAAGGCGTTGGGCCTTCCATCGCCCGAGGAAGCCATCCAGAGAACGGCACCAGTGCAGACTTTCCTGCTGCGGCAACCAGCAATAAGAGTCCAACGAACAACGCATGCGATTGCGAAATCGTTGCATGACCATCAGGCCAGGGACCGGTTCCCATCAGGCCCTCAAAATCGCCCGCCCCTGTCAGGTGATGCAATGCCAATGCGGCAATCAAAAATGCCGCGTCAGCGATGCGGTAAACCGACCAAACTCTTTGCCCGTTGCGTACAGGATTTTGTCGCTCATGAAAGAACGCGACGAGTAACGCCGATGAAAGTCCGACTAGTTCCCAGCCGAGGAACAATGTTTCAATTGTGCCTGCCAGTGAGGAGATGACCATCCCCAGCAGGAACAGGGCGTAAAGAACAAAAAACCGCCCGTATCCTGGTTCTCTATGTAAATAGCGACTAGTAAACGCCCCCACCGTGCCACACAGAATAAAGGTTAGAACCACAAACGGCACCGATAGACGGTCAAAGACCAGCTTCAGATGGAAGTGAAAATGTTGGTCCGGAATGACGACCCAGTTGCCGATTTCGATGGGGACATGGCGTCTGTCCAAGACGAGCATCATGCCGAGAATAACCAGTGACGAAAGCAGTCCCAGCACGACCGCTGTTTCAGTAAACCGTGCCATGGACCGTTCGCCGAGCGGGCGACCTGCCAGCGAGGCAAGGCTGAAAACAGCGAGCAACGCCGCAGGACTCGCAACGATAGTAATTCCTAGGATGTTGAACAGCAATTCTGAAGTCATGCTTGCCCTGCCAGTTCGTTGCTGTTGGAGGCAATCGATGCGAATCCAAGGTGGTCGCGACAACTTCGATACCAGTCAATTGATGATTCTCGAATTGGCAATTCTCCGGGACTCAAATCGTATTCTTCAAACTCGCCGGAAACGTAACGCTGAACACGAGACGTTTGTGCATCGAAAACCGCCAACTGCACCCAGTCACCGTTGACTAATTGAGCGATTGCGGCGTTGTCGGCAATGATTCTTCGCATAGCTTCAGGAGTTGATTCAATGACAAAAAGGAGACGAACGGGTTCGTGAATTTCAACCATCTGCCACGGTAAACCGGGACGTAAGTCACTCGCCGCACCATCCATGACACCCAGCAGAGAAGTGATATTATGAGGAAGTTTCGTCCCGCATCCGTACCCAATGGGATCAACGTACGAGAAATAGTATTCGAGATTGATGCCGGCGCAGACCGGGATGACCGCCTGCAAGAGACCTTCAAGAGTGGAACTGTTTTCGTTGTCGAGAGTCGGGTTATACGAGGTGAGAAACGCCCGCCGATCCAGAAACAATCCCCGACTCCATTCACGCCGACCAACGAAGCAGAGTGCGTTCGTCGCGTGTCCATATTCCGGTCGAGTCTGGGACAAATCTTCCGCTCGACCTTCCACATGCCGGAGTGCCTCGTCTGTCGACTGCGATAAACTCGCAGATTGAAAACGTCGACAACGTTCGTGCGAACTCCGCTTTCTGGCTTCGTCAATGTTTGCTCTGGCAGTCTCGAACAACTCACGGTGCTGCACAGGGATTCGGTCAAGGTCGTACCACGTCATGCTGTCATCACACGTGTTGTGATATCCACCGATGATGTAAGTTGCATCCGGGATGATGAGATCCCGGTCTTTCAAAATGTTTCTGACGCGTGGGTCATTTGCCATCTGAGCGAACGCCCGAGCGTTCGGTCCACCGCGTCCACCACCACACGCTCCGCAATCGTGAGCCGCTTCATGTGGGTTATTCAGGCTTGATGATCCATGTCCGCAGATCACAAGGAGACGCGAGAACGACTCGGACTTGCTAAGACCCATTGCACGCAGGCTGCCTTCGACGATCCCTGCCATTTCATCTACGGAATACCCGATGTGACCGTTGCCTCTTCCCGGTTCTGATTCCGTTCGTTCCAAACGTAGTTCCGTGCCAGGTGTGTGGACGATTCCTTCAAACTGTCGGCGAATCTGTGCGGTTGTGCGCGGGAATAAAATCCTCGCGACCAACGGGAAAGCTGCGAACGATCCGAACAATCCGGCGAGGAGACCGCCTGCGAATGTACGAGTCCCTCGATGTGCCTGATGGGTCGCTTGACCAATACGTCGACGAGTTTCCGCACGACGTCGTTCGGCCTGTGCCAGAGAATATAACGGTTCTTCAACGACGTAATGTTTCGGTGTGAGATTGACCGGACAGAGCGGCGTGAAGTGAGCATCTGCCGCCCCGCGATAGTACATGATCACGCCGTAGAAACCTGCGAAGCCGAATGTTTCACTCGTTGGATCGCATTCTTCGAGATGCCGTCGGAAAGACTCTTCCCGCTCATCAATGCAGCAAACAACCTGATACTCAGGGCGGATTGTCGATGCTGAATTTTGATGTCTTTTTGAATGAAGAATCACTCCATCAAGGGTTTCGTTGCGGTATTTTCGTTCAAAAGCAAGGTGGTAAATGCGCCGGCGTTCCATGGCTGAAAACGTCGCGATTTCTTTCGAGAGAGTTGCCCATTCATCATGTGACAAACTCTCCAAGTCTTGTGGGTTCCAGCCGCAAACTTGAGCGAGTTGAAACACAATGAAAGCACGTTGTTCAACCCCGTTCGAGTGTTCCTTGTGAACACGACCAGATGCTTCATCACGAATTTGATCAAGTGAACCGGTGAATTCGAGTGATTCGCGAGAGACATGCGCAATGGCGAGTCGGTCGAGGATCAAGCGAACAGCCAGGAACTCAACAAGACTGCCGGCAGGTGCAGGATGTGGTGCCCATTCTGCGTTCGTTTCCATTTGCCAGACCATGCCAGCCCAGCCACGCAGTGCGAGCAAAGAATGCGTCAGGAACTCCTCACGCCCGCTATTTTTAATACCGAGGAGCCGTAGCGATTCTTCGATTGATTCCAGCGGCCCGATGTTTGATTCAGCCAGTCGCTGAACTTCGGTATGTATCTGTCTGAGCCAACGTGTTGGACTGGCAAAGGACTTGCCATACAAGTTCAAAAACAGACCATACAATCCACCGCTGGCATTTGGCACTTTCCAGTCCGCAAACCCTTGATCGAGAAAGCTTGAGCAAACGCGAATGAGGATTTCATGAACCAGGACGTCGGTGTCTTCTTGCGTGACTTCAAGGAGTAAGTCTCGGTGCCGTTTCATAACGACATCGGTCGAAGGTGTCTCCACGACACTGTTCTTAATCGACTTGACACCGTCATAACAGACTTGCCATAGGGAATTTAAAACAAAGGCTTCCCATGTTTGCTCACTCCACGATTCCATCGTGTGGCTCTCGAATGAGTTGAGAATGTCGGCAAATAACCCGCTCTCTTTTTCCGTGCCGTTCTTCGCTTTTCCTTGCTGCAGTTCCTGCAGTGCCCAATGACGAGTCCGATCGACCATTTTGTCGCGTGTTTCAACCGGAACTTCATCGCGAAACCGCCGCAAGGCATCGGTTTCTGCGATCATCCAGCGTAATTCCGTTCCAGAACCTGTTCGCAAGGGGAACTGAAGCATCGCCAGTCGCAGAGCAAAACGAGTTCCGAATGCTCCGATCTCAAGGTTTGCTTCTTCTCCCAGGTCGTGCAGGAGTACCGCGACAAGATCTTCAACGCGGATTCTTCCTCGCTCAAGCTTCTCTCGATAACGTTCTTCTGGAAGGTAGGCATTGCACCCGAACAACTTCCCACCAACCTTCACCCCTTCGTCAAAGGGTAAATGCTCGAACGCATGAAGAGTGTTGTGATGCACGAAAACTGTGATCGGCCCCTGCGCAGGCAGGAAGTGCGCGGCATGCTCAATCACATGGCGCAAATCATCGAAACCATGGAGATCTGCGGTCACTGGTTTTTGATGAATTAGAGTTGATGCGGAGGTGGGTTCCTGCATTTTCGTCAAGCGTCCAGTGCTGTTCAGTGGAACTTGCCAGGAGGTGTGGGGGGCAAGGCAATTCGATAACACAGTGCAACTACAAACATAGTTGCAAACAGTGATTTCAGTATCAAGACTCCGCTTGTACTGTCTCAGAGCTGAGAATTGTCATGGAGAAGGAGGACCAAGTTACGGCAAAAACTTGAGTCTGAAAGAACAAAATCAGATTCTGAAACTCAACTTCATTCATTCGAGTAGAAGTTGAGACCAGTAAGCTGGTTTTTATACTTAAGTTGTTTCTGATAGAATCTAGCTCAATGTCCTCAACTGCCAGCTTCGACAGACCCGTGTGATCAACAATCATCGCAGGCGGACTTCAGAATTTACAGACTTTTCCGGGATAGCGACACTGTGAACCCAACTGATGAATTGCGTCGACTGACTTCTCTTGTTCCCGGAAACGAAGACCTGATCCGTAGAGCCGAGCACGTTTCGTCGTCTCTGGTTCCAGAGCCGTATAAGCAATTGCTCGCCCATGATCAGCACATGACGGTCACCATGGAAAAATACCACGGTTGTCCGGTCAACGTTCAAGTGATGCAAGAGGTTTCCGATGGAGATGTTTACGCGAGGCAAATTATCCTCACGCGATCCGACAACGGTGCACCCGTGCAGTTCGGAATCGTTCGTTTCGATTTCCGGTATGTTCCCAAGCAAGTTCGCGACGAAATCGAGTCTGGTCAAATCCCTCTTGGTCGAGTGCTGATCACTCACAACGTTTTACGGCACATCGATCTCGGAGCAATCCTGAAAATCACCGCAGGCAAAGTGCTTGCCGAAGCACTTGCGATGGACGCCGATCAGCAGACCTACGGACGTTTGGCGACAATCTTTTGCAATCGACATCCGGCAGTTGATCTGCTGGAGATTTCGGCTCCGCTTTGAAGAAGAGTTGTCGATGTCGAGTTCTCTTGCGAGGTGGAAGATCTTGATCACAACCGTTCTCAGTGAAAAGTTCTAAGAACTAAAGAGCGTGCTACTCTCGCTCAATAATGACCATCGATGTGTCGTCGTGGCGGCCTTGTCCCTGAGTAAATGCGTTTGAGTCGTCAAACAAACCATCCAGGCACGATTGAAGTTCGAGCTTCCCAAATTTCTTCATGGTGTTGCTCAAACCTTCAAGGCCAAATTCGGCGTGCCCTTCGTTGTCTTCAGGAAATGCTTCGACGAGACCATCGGTGTACATCAACAGTCGGCTGTTCGGAGGGATAATCGTGCTCTGAGTCTCGTAGTCAGCGTCGTCAAGAATTCCAATCGGCAACCCTGCCGCGTCTGGATCGTCGGTGACTTCGAACACTTCGTCAGTATCAAGATTATGCAAAACCGGAGATTGATGCCCGGCGGAAGCCCACTTCAATTCGTGAGTTTTCGGATTGAGAACTCCGTACAACAAGGTAATGAATCCTCCCTCGTTGTTCACGACCGCCTGACGAGTCAACTGCTCGTTGACATACCTCACGAAATGAGCAGGGTCACGGAATTCGTCGTACCGAATCATGCGGATCAGCGTGTGCATCGTCATGATCGACATGCAGGCTTTCATGCCGTGTCCTGACGCATCACCTACGAGGAGAATCATGGTGTCGTCAGGGAGTGTGAATGCGTCATAGTAGTCGCCTCCTGCCATCGTAACAGGTTGACCTCCAATCACCTGGATCTGCGAAGATTCATACCGGGCGACAATTCCGTATCCCTCTGGCGTTGCAATATCATGAGGAATAATCGATTCCTGCAATTGCCGAACGGAATCGACTTCCCTTCTCAGTTTTTCAGCGATGATGCGTTCTCGTTCCGCTTCAACCTGTTGGATCGCTCCTTCAATAATTGCGGTCAACAAAAACAGGAAGTCTCCAGCCTTGTCGCGAATCACATAAGCGCGGAGCCCATTTGTGAGATACCGGGCGATGCGGTAAACATCATCTTGCAGGCACGCTCCAATCACTGGAGTCTCGGGGCAAGTTTCTCTGATCTCTGAAAAAACTTCATACGCAGTATCGTAATCAGGAGATGAGGTCGTGATGAGAATCGCGTCCCATGTTTGGGCAGATTTCGCAAGCTGTAAAGTCTGCTCGTGATCCGTGGTAATGACGACTCCGCTCTCTTCGACATTCAAATAAAGTCGCATCAACTCTGCCTGAGCCGCATCATCCCAACCAACGAGAATCTTCATTCTTTACTCCGTCTTTACACAAACTTGATCAATGATTTGTTGACAATGTCACGTTATTCCATTGATGCAGGTTAGCTTTCAGTATCAGGCATCGCCACTCGCTTACCGATCAAAATTGAGCAATGTGTTGATTCGAGTCTAGAATCATAATAGCAAGATCACTTGCCGTAGACTTTATGGCTCTATTGCACAAATCTTTATTTGAATACCTCAAATGTGCTTTGGCTCTCTCGAACCCGGAGCCTGGGCAGCTAGAATGATTCCAAATGCACCGCGCGTTTCTTTTCTCCTCAAAACTCTGAAGCATTATCGATGGACTACCCAGACTCTTTAGGTTTCTCTGCTCAAAATCCACAAGCCAGTGGACTATATGAGCGCAGTGAAATGCTGAAATACGTAAATCTCAAACTGGCGGCATATGGGCTTCACATCGCTCCAAGTGCTGGTGGAACTGAGATGATCGACCTCGCAGCTGGTCTGTTGGAGAATTTTCAGGAGAAAACCCGGCGTCTCGGCGAGACACAGCGTTGTCCTATTGATGAACGCATTGAGACTTTCCTGAATGAACACTTCAGTGACTGCGCACTTTCGTCGCGACTGACTTTGCCTAACCAATCGTTCATTCTTGATCGACATGGAGTCGGCCGAGCGCTTTCCTTGCCAGCTGATGGTGATTATTTCAAAAACGAATACGTCGAATCGTATCGAGTTCGCAATGGGGTTCTACATAATCCCGCTTCTGACAAACGAACCACGAAAGGGACCTTCCATGTCGTTGAAGGTGGACTTCCCATTCCCGGTGATAAAAGAGCGGTCCCACGCGAAACCTTTACCAGAATGTTTCGGGCAGCTTTCAGTAACGTTCCACAAGAATTACTGGAAATCCCATTCACTTCGAATCAGGAATCATCAGGTTTCACCTGGGTCTCCTTAATGCTGCGACCGTTGGTTCGCCCTGCCGTTCCGGGAGTCACCCCCGAAAAACAACTCGAAGTACGATTCTTCGCCCCTGCGTCATTGGTGAGCAACCTCGATTTTGTCGAGTCCATTTTCGGAAATGCTGGTGATCCGTTCGTTCCAGAGAACGATGCTGCGATCGATGTCAAACATTGGTCAGGACACACTGGCTGTGTGATTCTTGCGCCTCATCTGTTGCAGTTGACGAAACGGGAACTCGGTCTTCCTCACATCAATGATGCAACACCTCGGCAAGTTCAAGACAAAATGTGCTGGGAGAAAGAGGATGAATTTTACAACGACGGAAAGGCATTCAAAGTCACCTGCCGAACAGATGCAGGTGTCATCGTCACGATGATCGCGGACAACTACTTTGGGTATTGCAAAAAAGAAGTCAAAACCCAAATCAGTTACGCTGCGAACTTGATGGGGAACGCCGAGGAGGAACACTCTGGCGGCGCTTTGGTTTTTCCAAGTTGGAATGTCGGCGAAGAGTTTCAATTCAACAGTCGACGTTACAACGACCATACGTTCCAGGATGTCATCAACACCTACGGCAATTGGATTGACGTCCAGGAAACCGGTTATGGAATCGACAAGAATTTCCCTGACCTGTTTTACATCCCAGAAGATGCACTTGCAGACTTGCGGAAGCAAAGAATCTTCTGGACGCAGAACGGGCAATCGCAGGAAATCCCGCTGCTACCAGGGCAGGTTTACATGGCTCCATCAGGTTACCGCGTGCGGATGGAGAAGCACCCTTCAGCTCCAACATGGCGATTGATCGGAACAGGAGGAGAGGGAGTCTTTTGCCATAAGCCCTGTACGGTTTCCGGTGGTGGAAAGAGTGAAATCAGCAAATCCCTAGTCGACTATATGCAGTACGGATCGATTTTCGTTTCGAATTATCAAGACGACATGGAGATTGTTCGTGAAATTTTTGCACGTGACTACTCAAGTCGCTGGAGCGAGAAGTATGTGGCAAAATATGACTACACGGAATTCAGCACACGTTCAGTTCTGAGTCCGCGGAGATCGCTCGGCAGCGTTATTAAACTGTTAACGCCTTCGGATGAGTATTCGGACGAATACAACGACTGGCTCGCGAACATCCCCAGCCACATTTACGCAATCGTGTACGCCATCAAACGATTCCATAACCCTGATTGGGAAATGAGTGAATGGGAGCAGAAATTTGGTGTCGATGACATCAATGGTGCGACAGGTCACGAGTTGAAAATCTACGACCGCAAACTAGTCGGAACGTACCTGCGAGTCGGATTTACAAAAGACAATCACTGGCGATTGTTCAAGCTCCGTCAGGACTTTGCCGCCGCCTTCAAGGTCCAAACAGAAGACGACATCACCGCTTCGACCGTTGTTCCCGACAGATTGATTTCCGGAATGCCGGACTACTTCAAGTCCTATGCCTACAAGTTCGTTCAGAACTGTGAGTATCGTCTTTTTCAACGTCCAGACGATGCCATTTATCGGGGCTTTGACAAGCAGGCGGAAGCGGACCTGGCGCGCAAAGACGTTAACTTCATCTCCAATTTCGAACCGACCACACGCGACCAGGTTTCTGAAATGAGAATGAAAGTGGTTGATTTCGATGCGTTTACCGGTCCGATGAAACGGCTGTTGCGGTCCGTTGAAAAAGGGAAAGGACGCTTCATTGTCTGCTCGGACAACCCGCGACAAGTAGGTGGTGTGCCGACCAAGAATCCCAGATACCTTCAGGATCGCCCCGATTTAGTACAGCCGATGGACCGCTATGTTGCGGAAATGGGAACGCGATTATTCCGCCGAATTCCCGCGAGCGAATTCGTCCCGTTGCCCGTCGGTGCCGTTCTCTCTGGTCGACGGAACAATCCTCCCGACCCTGAAAACAAAATCCGTGGTCTCGCCGTCTATAATCCGATTCATTATCAGGAACTTCCAGAACTCTTCATGGACTACATTTGTTCCCTGACCGGAAAGAGTCCGTCGACGACCGGAGCTGGCTCTGAAGGAGCGCTCACGAAAAGTCCGTTCAATGCTTTGCGGACGACTATCGATTTGAACGCCGCTCTGGTGAGTATGATTCTCACTGGAACCCCCGGCTTCTCTACACCTGCTGGACACATTGGCACAAGTTGTCGATTTGATCACGATATCAGCTTACTCGTTCCTGAAATCTGGTGTCGCCTTTCGCCTGAAGAACGTGATCCGGAGCGGCTCATTGAAAAACAAATGCTCGAACCAATTCCTGATATTGTTCAAAATGACGGAACAACGCTGCCAGCGCGGCGGCTGGGGTATCGGATCACGAAAAAATTCGCTCGTGCATTCCTCGGACGTATCTTTGATATTCCGGAAGCGGTTTTCACCGATGAAATCCTGCAACCTGAATTACAGGACGCAGAAGCTTTCAGCGATGGCATCCAACAGATCATGGAGGCATACAAACGAGTCGCGAGCCAGTACATTGAGGATGGCTCAATCGAAGACGCATGTCCGCCGCTTAAAGTGCTCCTGGAAATCATGGCGACAGGACAACACGAAGGGCGAGACGAGCGCGATCCCGAAATTCGAAAAATGTTTACACGCGAGTCCCTGCTTTCCAGCACCTGGTACGCAGAACGCCTTCAGATGCAACAACAGCGTGATGTCCAGCTTTGGACGAGGCACCTTGATTCGGTCAACCGATACCTTGAGGATCGACGAAATTGGGATGATGAGTATATCCAGAAACTCAAGCAGAATAAAAAGATCTCCGAGGAGAATCTCAAGATTGTCTCAGCCCCTGAACACCTCCAAAACCTCGTTGGAATGATCGGTGCTGACCCGACCGCATCGATCACGCGTGAAGTCAACGCTCAGATCAATTAAACTGAAAAAGACCGATCTCATATGTTTGGAACCTTCCTATGACATCTTGCTTATCTTTGGTGATCCTCAATTTCGCTGGGGAAGAAGTCAAAGGGAATCCGATTCCGGAGTTGGTTTTCGGAACCGCGCTGTTTTTGCTTGGCATCTTCATGCTGTTGGCTCAGAGAAAATCCGGAAGTCGACTGACGGACGAAGATCTGCAACAGAACGAAGGGAAATTTCTACGAAATCAAATTCGCCGTCGGATGCAAGTCGCTGGAATGATTGCCATCATCGGAGTCATGATTGCCTGCGGTGCATTGATTCCCTGGGAGAAAGCGCTTGCCACATTCGCAATCTACTGGATGATTGTTTTGGGCTTGGCATTTTGGACTATTCTCCTTGCGTTCGCCGATCTTGCCGCGACACGATTGCACTCGTCTCTTGAATTGAATCAGATGAACCGACAGAAGCAGGAATTAGAAAGAGTGGCGCAGCAAATCCGAGACGCTCAAGCATCGTCAACTCGAGAACCTCCAGCATGAAACCTCTGAATCAACACCGGGAACTGTCGCAAGACTTCCGGATGTATCTTCCTCACGCAGAGGGTTGGTTGGCTCATGTGAAAACAGGATGGGACAAACAATATTGCTATGCGAAAAACCCAGATGAGGATTTCTTTCACCTCATCGTCAATGGGGAATTTTATCTACAGCACGGTGACGAAAAATACTGCCTGAACTGTGCCATGCGTCAGGGGATTTTGACGACGGAGCGTCTGAACTGGCAAACCAGGCAAAATCGCCCTCACTAATGGTTCCCAACTCCAGATGACCGGATTGTTGCCACGCCTCCGACGAATCTTGTCGCATTTTCTTTTCAGGCTCAGCCAGCTATTCTACTTTTTGTCACGGTTTCTTACTGCAACCAATTTTGGCCCGCGAAGTATCGGTAATGTTATTCATGAACAACCTTTGCGTCACACATCTGGCATTCGTCACTCTGTTCTGTTCTGTTCTGTTGAGCGGGTGCCCAGATTCATCGTCGCCTGCCCCCGATAAGAATGTGGACACATCTAGTGGTGATGATCATCCAACCGAGGTTCCCATGGCTGAGGACGAGCCAACTCAGACGGAGAACGATGCTCCGAAAGACGATCCTGAAGCCGTTGCTTCGCTGATAGAGGCGGGAGTGGTTTTCAAAACGAACGCGGCAGGCGTTGTCGTTGAAGCGAACTGCAAGCCGGCTCAGATGACAAACGAGCTAATGGCTCTCCTGAAAGGAATTCCAAACGTTGTTAAACTTAACCTGGAAAATGGACAGTTTGATAATGACGCGATGGCAGTTTTTGAACAACTGCCCGCATTAAAGACGCTCAATCTGCGTCAATGCAGTAAGATTGATGCAGCCGGGTTAGCACACTTGAAGAAAGCTCCTCAATTGGAGCGATTACTCTTGCTCTATACTCGAACAGACGACGAGGGTTTAGCCCAAGTCGCGGAGTTGAAGAACTTGGTCGTACTCGATCTTCGCGGAACGAAAATTGGAGACGCTGGTGTCAACTCACTCATTGGTCTCAACAAACTGGTCGATCTGAAAATTCGATCGACTAACGTCTCTGGTGCCTCGATGGCAACAATCGGAAAGATGACGAAACTTCGTTACCTGGCACTTGAAGATGCAGGTTTAGGCGATGACAAAGTCGGTGAACTGGCAACACTCAAGAATCTCATCAGCTTCAACTTGATGCGGACGTACATCAGCGACGAGGGTCTCTCTCTCTTTGGGGAACAAAAATTTAAAGATCTCCGACTGCGGGACACAGCTGTGAGTGGAGCTGGACTGGATGCACTTAAAGGGTCGTTGGAATCGCTAAAGTTTCTCGATCTGAGTGAAACGCTTATCGATAACGATGGCATGGCACATATTGCCCCGTTCAAGAAGCTTGAAGATTTGCTTGTCTGGAACGGCACAATGGACGATGACGGAATTGAGGCGATCACTGCATTGACGGAACTCAAGTCGCTCGATGTTCATGGCTGTCGAAGTTTGACGTCGGACTGTGCTCATCATTTATTGAAGTTCAAGAATCTTGAATCGCTCAACATTGCTGAAACGAACTTCGACGATGATGGACTGCTCAAATTAGCAGAACTGGAAAACTTAAAAAGTGTCTCTATCAGTCAAACATCTGTCACGTCAGACGGAATTCAAGCATTCAAAGAGAAGCGACCGAATTGTAAGATCAATGAGTAGATTGGATTTTTCAAACACGATGATCGAGACTGTTGACACAAATTTGAAGACGTGCCGACTGGTGACCTTGGGATGCAAGGTGAACCAGTACGAGACACAATTGGTCAAGGAAGCACTTGAGAAAAACGGTTTTCGAGAAGCAGCAGATGATGAGTCGGCGGATTTATGTGTCGTCAACACCTGCACGGTCACCAACGAAGGTGATGCGAAATCTCGCAAGATTATTCGGCAACTCGCTAGAAAGAATCCCGGAACGCGAACGCTCGTCATGGGTTGTTATGCCACGCGCGATCCAGACGCTGTCGCAGAACTTCCGAGTGTCTTCGAAGTTGTCACCGACAAACGCGAGCTTCCCGATATCCTCAATCGACATGGAATTCATGATATTCCATCAGGTATCAGTTATTTCGAAGGACGGAAGCGAGCGTACGTCAAAGTCCAGGATGGCTGCCTGTTGCGATGCACGTATTGCATTATTCCTTCGGTGCGACCAGGGCTAAGAAGTCGCGAGCCACAGGACATTGAAGATGAAGTCCGCCGCTTGATCGATAATGGTTATAAGGAAATCGTAATTGCCGGAATTCATGTTGGCCACTATGGAGTGGACACCACTCGCAAAAAATCGGGGAAACCACCATTCCGGCTCTGGCACCTGTTTCGCAAGTTAGATGCGATTCCCGGTGACTGGCGTATGCGGCTTTCTTCCATTGAAGCAAATGAAATCGACGACGATTTCATCAATGCTGCGGTCGATTGTGAACATCTTTGCCCGCAATTTCATCCGGCATTACAAAGCGGATCTGATGCCGTTTTGGCGAGGATGCGTCGTCGGTATCGGACCGCTCGCTTTCTGGAGAAACTGGAACGCATTCGTGAGGTCATTCCCGATGTTGCCTTCACGACAGATATGATTGTTGGGTTTCCAGGAGAAACTGACGAAGAGTTCTTAGAGACCATTGAAACCTGCCGAAAAGCACGTTTTATGAAGATGCACATCTTCCCGTTCAGTGCTCGAAAAGGGACTCCCGCGGCCGATTTTCCGAATCAAATCTCACCGGAGCTGAAAAAGAAACGGTGTGAATCATTGTCCACTGTGGAACGAGAGCTGGCCATTGACTATCATCACGGGTTCATCGGACGGGAACTTGAAGTCATGGTCGAACGGGAAGTCGAGGGCGCTCCAGGGTGGGTGAAAGGGACTGATTGTTACTACATCCCGGTTCAGGTTCCAGGAACTTCGGACGACGTGGGAAGATTCGTTCGCTGTCAGGGAGTGTCGGCGACGAAGAGTTATGTGCAGGCAACACGATGACAGACAACACGCAAACGGACAACGAATTCCATCCTGATTTCTTTGATCTTCGCGACGAAGGAGACGTTGCTGTTGTGACGCTGAACAAAGAGCAACTCACCGACGACGAAAACCTTGAACAGATGGATCAAGAACTGAATCAAGTGTTGGGGATTAGTTCTGGACGAAAAATGGTCTGCGACCTCTCCACTGTTTCGTACCTGACCAGTTCCGCTATTGGGAAACTCATTTCGTTGCATCGCAAGTCGATTCGTACCCAGAGCCGATTCATCCTCTGTGGGTTACAGCCAACAGTTCGAGAGATTCTGGCAACCAGTCACTTGCTTCAGTATTTCTCAATTTCACCAGACGCAACGAGTGCCGTTGCGGAGTTAAGGTAAGCTGAGAAGATGAAGTCGATGAGCGAAACTCAATCCCGTTGTGCTCCGATTCTTGTCGTGGAAGGCATTGATGGTTCCGGAAAAGGGACTCAGTCGAAGTTTGTTTACGACGCATTGACGCAACAGGGGCACCGTTGTTCTTTCTTCAGTTTCCCTCGGTACGAGAAAACATTCTTCGGCAAGAGAATCGGGGATTTTCTGAATGGTGAGTTTGGAACGCTTGATGAATTGAATCCGTTCCTCGTGTCGCTGTTGTACTCCGGTGATCGATTCGAATCTCGTGAGGCGATTCTGCGAGCACAGGCAGAGTCCGAGATTGTTATTCTCGATCGCTATGTTCCATCGAACATCGCGCATCAGTCTTCAAAATTCTCCGGCGCGCAGCGGACGCAACTCATCGAGTGGATCGAACACATCGAATACGAAATCTTCGCCGTTCCTAAACCGGCTCATGTCATTCTGCTTGATACGCCTGTCGAAACATCGCAAGACTTGATCGCTCGAAAAGAAGCACGAACCTACACCGATCAACCTGCGGACTTGCAGGAAGCCGATGTTTCCTACCTAGCCAAAGTCCGTGAGGTCTATTTAGAATTGGCAAGAAGTTACAATGACTGGAGCACCGTGCCGGTGACCAACGAATCAGGATTAAGATCGATTGAAGCCATCGGCGAGGACGTCCTGAAAATTGCCCGGTCACTGATTCACTAATGAGGATGATGACGACCTTGCCAATCACTTGTCGAATTCTCGATCATGGTCCGCTCTCTGGCGAAGAGAACATGGCAATCGATGCAGAAATGCTTGAACGCGCGGTCGCTGGTGAGGCAAGTTTGCGAACGTATCAGTGGTCACAGCCGACGATCTCTCTGGGGCACTTTCAAGTTTCAACGACTGTTGAGATCCCGGAGCGTTTCAAAGCTCTTGCAACAGTGAAACGTCTCTCTGGTGGCGGTGCGATTCTTCACGATCAAGAACTTACTTATTCACTTGCTCTCCCGAAATTTCACCGATTGACTGCGACTCCTTCGCGGATCTACAACGAAGTCCACCAGTGCATTATCCACATTTTAAACGAACACGGAATTGAAGCTCATATGCGCGGTGACTCGGAATTTGATGACAAATCGTTTCTTTGCTTTCTTCGTGAGGACGAGAGAGATATCGTGATAGGAAACCATAAAATCGTCGGCAGTGCTCAACGACGTCGGCAAGGAGCGGTCTTACAGCACGGCAGCCTGCTACTTCGTCAATCTCTTCACACTCCCGAGTTCCCAGGAATTCTAGAGTTGACGCAGAAGGATGTCATTGCCGAAGAATTTGTCCTGAAGTTTCACACAAGCATTTGCGAACAATTTGGACTTCGCGCGGAATTATCTCTGAGTTGATCAACACTCCGTGTGGAATGAACCTCGCTTAATTCCTGCGTTTGCGGACAATCTCTAACTCTCGATTTGGATCGTGGTTCGGATTCTTTATGGG
>DAOUPA010000573.1 GCA_030626405.1 Planctomicrobium sp. | reverse complement strand
TTCGCTCATTGATTGCAGCTGACTTTTCCACTTTCGGGCGTTGTTCCAAAAGCTGGAAATAATGTTTTTCAGACTCGTTGCATCTGGTGTGACAGCTTCGACAGGAACGTTAAAGGTGAGTGTGACGAAACCTTCTTCTTCTGAGGTTCCAATCACACACCCGTCGGTCCCTTGCACAAATAAGTTTTGAGTTAAAAGCTGGTGTGCGTTTTCCAGTAGTAACTCAGGTTCTAATTCATCGATCATGGCTGTGAGTACGATTTCTTCAAAATCAGGATCGAATCGTATTTGTGCTTCCAAACCATCGTTGTCTGTCAAGTAGTACGCATTTACCTCATCCGGTTCTGCGCCGGAGAGGCCCATTTGTTGTAAAGATTCGGCAGTTAATCGAAGATATTCCTCGAATAACTCGATTGTCTCGTCTCCCAGATCTTGGGGTTCTTCTTCCGTTTCGTCGTTTTCCGCTGAGATTTGGCTTAATTCCTCCAGGGAAGCGCCTGCCACGGTGACTTCTCCTCTCTCATTATCAAATTCTGTCGCATTCACTGCGGAAACGATCTGAGCAGCCGCCTGAGAAGCGGTGAGAAAGCCTGCCAGTCCTCCCAGCGATGGCCCGATTTGTGATTCAGTGGCACTCACCACGAACGAGCGACTCAAATAGACTTCGTTCGTCTGAGGATCAATCCCGAGAGCTCCTCCTGCGACTGAAACCGCGTAGTGATTAAACGTCAACAAAATCAGGCAACGTGCTGCGAGGTCATCTTGATTAAGTTGACCGACTGGAATCGTGACCAGCAGGCAACGGTCATTCGAGTTCCAACGAAAATGCGACACAAGCCCCCAGGGAAGTTCATGGCTGAGGCAACCATCCTCATCCAGCTTTGCTTCATCGGTATCGAGAAGCGATTGAAGTAATTCATCCAGCGTGGAGTTATCGTCGTTTGTATCTGTCATGTTTCTTTCTCTTAAAGAAATCACGACGAACATGCTTTGCCTCGCCGCGAAATTTGTTTGATGAACCTTACAAGGGACTCCGCTGATTGGACCGGAAATCGGTTGATGAAATCTTACCAAATTTCAGGATTCATTTCTGAGTTTTGTCGTTGATGAACCTTGGTGTGACATGGAAAACGTGCTTGGGAAATCCTAGCCATAACCGCTTCGAGGCAGTTTTTCTCCTCTTACTCTGAGAGAAGTCGCTCTGTTTTCACTGATCCCCTGAAAAACCGACGAATCATCATTATTGAGTATTTCCCATATTGCTGAGTAAGACTCGACGAATCGAGCGACAGGTCGAGGTTATTCGCCATCAACAATGGCTCGACTCACAGCGGAGAGAGCCAACTCGTGTGCCTGTTGGATGAGGTCTAGTGATCCGACGACATCCCCTTTGGACTGGGCAATTTCTGCGTTCATGATGATCGATTGAATGTTTTTCATGTCTGAATCACTGATTGTAAACCCGCTGTTCATGCTGCTCGTCAGGTAAGCATTGATTGCCTGGACTCCCGATTTCACGTTAGGAAATCGATTCATTGTGACTTGGGGCTGCTGTGGTAACTCCACACTCTGAAGCTCATCGTTAACTTGTGGTGTGGGCCGCATGACATCGAAATCCGAGTCGTAATCGTTTTCATCCTGATCACCAACGTCGATCATATCCACGTCTCGATCTTTTGATAGAATGCGGTTTTCATTCGCCATGGCGTCATGCTCTAGCTCAAAATCCAGGACAGCTTTCTCGATAATCGCTTGGCCAGTTCGAGAGTTGATGAATGCAGTCATGAGCACATTAGCTTCTTTCCGGTTTCCAGGTGACGGGAACCGTTGTTCGGCGATCTCCACAAATTGCTCGACAGCATTTGAGAACACTGTCGAGAAGACGCTGAATCCCACGTTCCTTGGCAAACGATCTCTGACTTGCTCTTCGAGAATTGCAGTGACTTCCCGCTTCAGGATCGTGGGTTGCCGTTGTGGTGGTTGCGGTCCTCCTGAGATAATTTGCGATGACCTTGAATTTGATCCCAGGTTTTCATACTTGGAGGCAATTTCTTTCGCGACCGACTGAACTTTTTTCAGCAGATCTGCACCACGTTTGGGATCGTTCACTCCTGCTGAAAAAGCTTCCAGCAATAAACGCTCAAGGGATTGTATGTCCTCGATGTCTAACGTTTCTCTACTAATGTTGTTTTGATGCATGAATGAATTCAGTTGTTGCAAGGTGGACGCGAAGTCCTCTTTTCTGTTTTTCACGATGTTGGTGGCTGCTTGCTGCATTTGATCAAGAACCTTGATCGCTTCGGCAGGCTTCGAGTCTCGTAGTTGGGCCATTTTATTCGTGAGACTGTCGAGCAGTTGAATTTCTTGTGGAGTGCTCGTGCTTCTGGAAATATGATTTTTCCGCATGAACTGATCGAATTCATTTCCTTTTTGATTGAATGTTTCCCGCAATTGATTCTGGTTGCCCTGCTCATTTCTGGATGGCTGGGCAACTTGTGGCTCCGACTGGAAGTTTTTCAAAAATAATTCCGGAGAGCTTTGCAGTTGTTGCTCACCACTCAGTTCACGTTCCGCTTGCTGGATAATACTGCTCAACTGCGGCTTGGTCAGACCGCCTGATTGATTGAGATATGGCTGCATGATGTGCCTTGCCATTCCGGGGTCTTTGAGAAGATCGGTCAGTTGCCCCAGCACTTTTTGTTTCGCATTTGAAAATTTGCGGTTTCGGTTCTGACCACCGACAATCTTGGATTTCGAGTGATTGAACTGCTTAGCCAACCCGGTTCCGCTGTGATTCGCCTTGATGTACATGGAATTTTCGGAACCACGAAGGTGGTCGTCATTCCCCATTTTATCTCGCAGAGCTTTGAGTTGTTCTACTCCAGATTCATTCGGGCATAATGCGCTGCTCAACCGGAAGGTTATATCTCTCCCATTTTGATTGATTGCGTTCTCTGCATGTGCAAATGGACCCTTTCCATTTCGGCCCGGTATATCTCGAATCAGCGATTTGAAATCGTTAATGGTGAGTCCATCAAAATCTTGCCCAACTTCTCGGGTCAGGCTTCGATTCATATATCCAATGTTAATGTCACCACTTAAGACCTGCGTTTTGATTTCGTTTGCTTTGTTTTTGATGTCTGTCAATTTCTCGGCGAGCGCTGTTGGATCGGTTGGGTTTTGAGAAGCGAGATTGTCATACTCACTGATCAATTGTTTGTAGTCGGTGGTCAATTCCAAAAACTCAAAGTTTTCGATTGAAAATTCAGCTTCAGCAGCGGGTTGAAGGAACGATCGGATTTCAGGATCTCTCCAGTTTTGGATGGGAGTCTGTTGTCCCAGGCGATCAGCTAGCTGTTTTCGCTGGCTATAGGGCATTCCGTCCAGAATTTGTTGGTTCTTCTCTTTTTTCGCCAGAGAAATCGCACCACCAATAGCCTGTTTCTTAAGAGCTATTGCGTTGTCATGAAAAGTTGAAGTCGTGGCCGAATCCATGATCTCCTTCGCTTTTTGCAAGCCAACATGCTTGCGAATGACATTCAGGACCGCTTTTTTTCCATCGCCAAAGCGGCTTTTCTTGAATGGGTTTTTCGTTGTGACAAGTCCACCTGAACCTGACTTGGAATACAATCGTTTCGCCACATTGCCGTCAACATAATTGTTGTCGGGCATTTGCTTTTGAAATTGATCTAACTGTGACAAGTTTGCTTTATTTGCATTGATCCCTGGCATCATTTGGCTCCTGTTTGGTGTTGTGTGTTAAGTCTCTTTTGAGTCGGTGGTAGCTAGACGGCGACAACGTTTTGCATCCCGTCCTCTTCGGCTTCATCGTCAGCTGCGTTTTCAAGGACTTGGCGCCAACTCCCAACGGATTCAAGCAGTGACTCGATGATCACGGCAAGTGCATCTGCGGTGATATCAAGATGGAAAATATCCGCGAGTAGAATGGCGTTTCCATCGGCATCGAGTGCCATGTGGATTCCACCGTTCTCTCGCCAAAGATAATTGTAGGTCAACAGGGTCCGATACATTTCTGCCTGATTCCGTTCTTCCACGAGACCGATCATTACT
>DAOUPA010000207.1 GCA_030626405.1 Planctomicrobium sp. | reverse complement strand
TTCGTGCTGAAAGCGAAAAACCAGCAGGTCATCGGAACCAGCGAAAGCTACGCAGGTAAGACCGGCATGAAGAATGGAATCAAGTCCGTCTCGAAGAATTCTCCGAAAGCGACCATTGAAGATATTATCGTGAAGGTGATAGGCTGAGCGCTCCGCCTGCTGTTTACCAGCTAAGCTGAGCAAAAATTAGATTTTGAAGAGTTGACCGGAGGAGCGAGATGCGCGAGTTCTCAGATCATCGACTTGAGAATCATCTCACGCGAAGAACTGCGCTACGGGTCGGTGGTATCGGAGCATTAGGGCTGAGCCTGGATAAATTGCTCTCCGCAGAAGAACGTGCTTCAAATCAGAAGCATTCAGGATCGACCCCTAAATCCTGCATTTTCATTCACCAATACGGTGGTTTGTCTCAACTGGATTCCTGGGACATGAAGCGGCATGCGCCACAAGAAATTCGTGGTCCGTATGAATCGATCGAGACGGCAACTCCCGGTTTTCAAGTTTGCGAACTGATGCCACGACTCGCGAGAATCTCCGAGAAATATGCTGTCATTCGTTCGATGACGCACCACATGTCGCAGCACGACAAAGCCAATTCGATGTTGCTGGCTGGTCGAAGTAATCCTGCTGAAGATGACCCGTCGTTCGGAGCGATCGTCTCAAAACTTTCTCCCTCCCTGGAGTCCATTCCAGCGCATGTGTGGTTGCAGAAATATGGTGGAGGCTCTGCTCCTCCCGAACATACATATTTGACCGGCGGGCACCTCGGGATGGCATATGCACCCATGCTGATCGGCGAGAACCATGACGACAATCCGGCATCGAGTGATTTCCGGGTCCGCGCGTTCGACAGGAATGAAGCTGTTTCGTTGGAGCGTCTGGAAGAGCGCTGGCAACTCTTGAGAGGATTGCAAAGTTTTCCTGGAAGCAAGACATCATCAGCCTTCGAATCGCTCGACATTTACCAGCAGCAGTCATTTGATCTGTTGCATAGCAGCAACGCAAAGTCCGCGTTTGAAATCAATCGAGAAAAACCTGCCACGCGGGACCGTTACGGGAGAAACCCTCTTGGACAAAATTTGCTGCTCGCTCGACGGTTGGTCGAATCGGGAGTCAGGCTCGTGAATGTCGTGGCGTGGACGGGATTGGCTACCGGTGAAAAATTCGTCAGCCTTGAAACCTGGGACATGCACGGTAATGCAAATGTTGGCATCTTTGAAAATGGCTGGAATGGGCTGCCGTTTGCGTTACCACGAACAGATCAGGCAGTGGCAACACTTCTGGAAGATCTCAGTGAACGTGGTCTGCTCGATTCCACGTTAGTGGTGCTTGTAGGGGAATTTGGAAGAACACCTGTGATCAGCAAAGGTGCAAAACGAATCGGTCGCGATCACTGGCCTCAATGCTATTCCGCGATGGTAGCTGGAGCTGGAATTCAGGGGGGAACAGTCTATGGGGAATCCGATGACCGCGCGGCCTATGTGAAATCCAGTCCGGTCACGCTAGAAGATTTTACAGCCACGCTTTTCAAAGCAATGAGTCTCAACCCGGCCTCTAGACTGAGTCCCAACGGATTTACACTCCCAGCCAGCATCGGCGATCCAATCGCTGCGCTGTTGTAGACAAGTGCTTGCTGTTCAACCTGAAGATTCTGAAACACAAACGACATGTCACTCTCAACACATCTTTCCTTGCGAAAATTCTTCTTTCCAGCAGCAGCTTGTTGCATTGCAGCAATTCCCATGGGAGCGAATTGCTCGGCTGAAGAACCAGTCAAGTTTGCGAGTATGGTAGAACAGATATTTCTTGCGGATCACGATGGTACTCAACAGAAGTATGTTGTCATGACTCCGCCAGAGATAATCGCGGGAGAGCCTGTCTCGGTTCTAATCGCGCTGCATGGACACGGATCGGATCGTTGGCAGTTTGTCCAACAACACCGTGGTGAGTGTCGGGCAGCGCGTGACGTTGCGCTAGAACACAAAATGCTCATGGTCTCTCCCGATTATCGTGCGACAACTTCGTGGATGGGACCAGCAGCAGAGGCCGACTTAGTCCAGATCATCCAAATCCTCAAAAAAACATATAACGTCCAACGCCTCATATTGAGCGGAGGTTCGATGGGAGGCACAGGGGCTCTCACATTTACAGCCTTACATCCAGAATTGATCGACGGAGTCGTTTCTCTCAATGGAACCGCAAATCTCATGCAATATGAGCGGTTCCAAGATGCGATTGCGGCTTCATTTGGTGGCAACAAAAAACTTGTCCCAAATGAGTACCGAAAACGAAGCGCTGAATTCTTTCCTAAGAAATTCACGATGCCGTTTGCGTCCACAACCGGTGGCAACGATGAAGTCGTCCCTGCCGAGAGCGTTCTACGGTTGGTTGATCAGGTTCGCAAACACAATTCCAAGGTCCTCAGCATCCATCGACCAGAAGGTGGACACAGCACGACATACGCAGACACAAAACTTGCCTTCGAATTCGTGATCCACGCTACAAATCCGGATTCAAAATAACTTTCGTCTGTTTCCAGACGTCACCGGAAAACTATTACCCTACTGTCGGTTTGTGAGAAACCTGTGCCATGCCCGGAGACAAATGATGAGATACCTTAACGTCGCCTTGATCCTGCTTGTTCTGCCAAGAAGCATCCCGGCTCAGAACCGTAATCAACCTGAGCTATTTGATGTTCCTCAAATCCGATCGTCGTGGGATGATCTCACGGACGGAATCAAAACGAAAGGTGATTGGCGAAAGCGGCGAGCCGTACTGAAGCAACGATATCTTGATCTGCTGCGCGACGAACACAAACCGCAAAAACCGCCATTGAATTTGACTGTCCACGAAAAGGTTGTTGTCGACGGTCTCTATCAGCGGCAACTCGTCAGCTACGCTGTGGAAGTCGACGAGCGAGCTTATGCCTATCTGGGGATCCCATTGGAACTCACCGGTCCGGCGCCAGCAATTGTGGCCCTGCATGGGACGTACCAACATGGCAAGAAGCGAGTCGCGGGGCTGATTGACAATCCTGACAAGGCTTATCTCGATCATCTTTGCCGTCGCGGCTACATCGTGATCGCGCCCGAGCACTTTGTGTCGGGGCACAGAATTCCATCAGAAGGAGCTTACGAGACCGGAGAGTTCTACAAGAAGCATCCTCAGTGGACAGCGGTTGGAAAGTTCACGTATGAGCATTCCATTGCAATCGACGTCTTGCAAAGCCTCGATCAGGTGAATGACGAACGGATTGGAGCACTGGGACATTCACTGGGTGGTCACGGCACGTTCTTTCTCGCTGCTTACGATGACCGAATCAAAGCTTCGGCCTGCAATTGTGGAGCCTCGTTCTTTCGACATAACCCGCGTGTCGAAGGCTGGTCACGAGACCACTGGTACGTTTACTTCAAGCCGATTCGCGCAGGTCTACTCAAAGGTGAGTTGCCGCCGATTGATTTCCATGAGATCATTTCGCTGATTGCTCCGCGTGCATTTCTGGACCTCTCTGGTCTCAACGACGGGCATGGCCCGACGCAACGACAGCGACTCCTGATGCTTATGAAAATCATGGAGGTCTATGAGCTCGAAGAAGCGCCACAGAACTTCGGATTCTACGCTCACGGTCGTGGACACTCGGTCGCGCACGAGTCGCGTCAATTAATCTATGGCTTTATGGACGCACACCTGAAACCCCTGGAGGCAACCAGGACACAACTCGTCCCGTCCACGACAAAGTAATCGTAACTCAGTATGCCCCGGGCACAGGCGATTTCAACTTGAAAGGGAATTTCAGCAACGGTTCCTGACCAATAACAGACCGCACTTCTTCAATTCCCAGATGGCAGGAGTGAGAAGTCGAATCAGCGAAGAGTTACTGATTGAGGAGGTTTGCGAAACGATACCGAATGGCTCTGATGGCATCGAAAAAGGTACTGATCAAAATTAAATGACCCCGATCCCCGTACCCGCGAGTACTTTCAGGACTGCTCAACGCTGTCTACGACAGAATCTCTTTGATTGGGCCGCGGTTATCGACACCAGTCAGTCGCATGTCGAGGCCCTGATGTTTAAAAGTCAGGCGACGATGATTGATGCCCAGGCAATGCAAAAGGGTGGCGTTCAATTGATTCACATGAACTGGATTTTCCGTAATATTGTAAGAGAAATCGTCGGTGGCGCCGTAACTGAGTCCGGGGCGAATGCCACCGCCAGCGAGCCACATCGTGAAGGAGCGTCCGTGATGATCGCGTCCGTAGTTATTGGCTTCCAGCCGACCCTGACTGTAGATTGTGCGGCCGAATTCACCACCCCAAACGATAAGAGTATCGTCAAGTAGACCCTGCCGTTTCAGGTCTTTGATCAGAGCTGCGCAGGGTTGATCGATGTCGCGGCACTGTAGTCTGAGATCGGAGGGCAGGTTGTAGTGCTGATCCCACCCACGGTGATAGAGTTGGATGAAGCGGACGCCGCGTTCCGCCATGCGGCGGGCAAGCAAACAGTTGGCGGCGAAGGAACCGGGGCGACGGGCCGCTTCACCGTAGAGCTTGAAAGTGGATTCCGGCTCGTCGGAAACGTCCGTCAGGGTTGGTACTGAAGCCTGCATGCGGAATGCCATTTCAAACTGACTCATTCGGGTTTCGATTTCAGGATCGCCGACCTCTTGATACTGCTGGCGGTTGAGAGTATTGAGTCCGTCGAGAATCTGGCGGCGCGAGGTGACGTCGATGCCAGGTGGGTTAGAGAGATACAGAACCGGGTCACCGCTGGAACGGAACTGGACACCCTGATGGTTCGAGGGAAGGAACGCCGAACCCCACAAGCGAGCTTGCAGCGGGTCGCCGGGGCGCGTGGCACTACCATTAGAGAGCAGTACGACGAAGCCTGGCAATTCGCTGTTCTCGGTGCCGAGACCGTAACTGAGCCAGGCGCCGAAGCTGGGACGGCCTGGCTGCTGATTGCCGGTTTGCAGCATGCTGACGCCAGGATCGTGATTGATTGCCTCAGTGTGCATCGACTTGATGAAGCAGACGTCGTCCACCACTTTTGAAAAGCGGGGCATGAGTTCACTGACCCACGCTCCGGACTGACCGTGCTGTGAGAATTTGAAAACGCTCGGTGCCACAGGCAGGCCATTTTTTTGTTTGGACGTCATGCCAGTCAATCGCTGTCCCCGACGTACGGAATCTGGCAACTGCATACCACGGAGGCCATCGAGGTCGGGTTTATAATCGAACAGGTCCATCTGTGCAGGGCCACCGTGCATAAAGAGGTAGATGATTCGCTTTGCTTTGGGAGTGAAGTTCGGGAAAGACGAATGCTGTTCACCCCGATTCGATGGAGCAACAGGCGCAGCCGCAGACAGGTCATCCTGAATCAAACAAGTCAGTGCCGCGCCACCTAGGGAGACTCCGGCGTTCACAATGAATGACCGGCGGGAGGCAACATCAGCGAATGAGTGATCCGTTTGCAGGGAACGCAATTGTCGCATAGTTTTCTTCCAGGGGTGGTGCCGGGTGGATACGGTTACTTTCTGGTGATCGTTTCATCCAAGCAAAGGATGAGATTCGAGACTGTGGTCCATGCAGCGAGTTCCGCGGGAGGGTGACCTGAATTCTCACCTTTAATCAGTTGTCGGGCTGTTTGCGGACTGCTTTCAAAACGCAGCAACTGTCGCTTGTAAACATTGATCAAGACACGAAGTTCATCTGCATCAGGATAGCGGGCGGTGGCCAAACGGAATGCGAGGCGAGCGCGTTCCGTTGTTGTTGGTTTCGGAGACTCTGTCAACGTTCGCAGGGCGAGTTGTCTTGCGGCTTCGATGAATACGGGATCATTCATCAGCACCAGCGCCTGGAGCGGTGTGTTTGTTCGTGAGCGGCGGACGGAGCAGGTTTCCCGAGTGCCAGCGTCGAAGGTGAGCATGTTTGGAGGCGGTGATTGGCGTTTCCAGTAGGTATAAAGGCTGCGGCGGTACCGGTCGTCTCCGGTCGACGGTTCGTAACTAATACCTTTGTCATAACTGACGGACTTCCAAAGCCCCGGCGGTGGATAAGGATTGAAGCTGGGTCCGCCAACTCGCTCCACAAGCAATCCTGAGACCGCGAGGGCTTGATCGCGAATGCTTTCTGCGTCAAGACGAAATCGCGGACCGCGAGCCAGGTTCCGGTTGAGCGGATCATCGGCGAACTGCGAAGGAGTCGCGGCGGAGACCTGACGGTACGTGGTCGAATGGACGATCAGGCGAACCAGATGCTTGACGTCCCATCCGCTTTCAATGAACTCGACCGCCAGCCAGTCGAGCAGTTCTGGATGAGACGGCCAATCGCCCTGAGTGCCGAAGTCTTCCGTCGTCTTCACGATGCCGGTCCCGAAGAACTGCTGCCAGATTCGGTTGACCGTGACGCGGGAAGTCAGCGGATGTCCAGAAGAAGTTAGCCACTGCGCGAAGCCAAGTCGGTTGAGCGGTGCGTTTTCCGGGAACAGACCGAGGTTGGCGGGAACGCCCGCAGTGACGACTTCCCCATGCCGATCATACGCACCGCGCAGAAGGAGGAACGCTTCACGGGGTTTCTCCATTTCCTGCATCACCATCGTGGAGGGAATCGTCTTGTCAAAGGCATTGCGTTTCTTCTGCAGGTCGACAAGCTGGTTTCGACTTTTGCGAAACGCCGCCGGTGCATGGTGGTCGACGTAATACTTCGTGAGTTGTTTCGCGAGATGAGCATCCCGCTGATTAAGAGCCCGGGCGGCGACTGAGCGAATAAGTTGGCCAGACGCAAGGGAAAAAACCTCTTGATCTGATAGTACGCGATTGTAGATTCGCAGGTCGTCGATTTTACCCTCGAACGAAGCGCTGGACTTGCGGCGTCCGATGCGCAGAGGCTCTTGAGTCACGATGCCGCCGCTGAGGCAGTCCACATTGATGTCTAATCTCTGCGGCATTCCGTCGATGAAGACTCTCACGCCGTCGGCTTTACCTGAGCCGTCATACGTAACAAATAGGTGTTGCCATCGCCGGCTGACCACGGTGTCGCGGGTAGCGACTTCAATGGCGTCGTCTTTCCAGCGGTGAATCAGGTGAAACTGTAGCCGCCCTTTACGCAAGCTGAGGTCAAAACCACAAAACGCTTCGTTGTCGTTAGTTTTCGAGACGATACAACCGGCGTTTTTTTCCGAGTAAACCCAGGCACCCAGAGAGAAGGGTTGTCGAGCATTGAGCGGAAGATCGACTGTTGCTGTGACAGGTTTTCCGTAGTTGAACTGGGCTGCTCCGCCCACCGCGCCGCGAGTAAAGGTCACGTCTTCCGGAACGTGAATGTCGTCAGCGTTGTCGTCGAGCGGAAAATGGATCAGTAAGTCCCGAGATGGAGTTGGTGCAGCAGATTGGATGGCCTTTTTTTCCCAGAGGGCTTGCCCGGCGGCGATCGATTTCTCGACAGCTACGTAGGCGTTTTTTGCGGTTGCGAGTTCGGCGTCCAACGCAGCGAGTGCTTGTTTCTGATCGGACGTAGGAACGCGAAGCAGTGGCGCAACATTGCCTTGGGATCCGTCAATCCCTTTCTCAGGGACGTTGTTAAAAAACGCGAAGAGCCGATAGAAGTCCCGTTGGGAGACAGGATCAAATTTGTGATCGTGACAGCGGGCGCAGCCGATCGTCAGGCCCATCCACACTGTACCTGTCGTCCTGAGGCGGTCGGCAACGTACTCGACGCGGAACTCTTCCTGAATGCTACCCGACTCATTGTTGACCATGTGATTGCGATTGAAGCCGCTGGCAATTCTTCGCGATTGATTGGCATCGGGCAACAGATCGCCAGCGAGCTGCTCGATCGTGAATTGGTCGAAAGGCATGTTCTTATTGAAGGCCTGAATTACCCAGTCTCGCCAAGGCCACATGGTGCGTTCCTCGTCGGTGAAATAGCCGTTAGAGTCCGCATAGCGCGCGGCGTCGAGCCAGTAGCGGGCCATGTGCTCGCCGTAGCTCTGAGACTTCAGTAACCGATCGACAACCGTTTCGTAGGCTTTTGGCGACGAGTCCACGAGAAAGGCATCGACTTCTTCGAGCGATGGCGGAAGACCGGTCAAGCTGAGCGTGACACGGCGGATCAGCGTGGCTTTGTCCGCTTCTGGCGACGGGCGAAGTGCCTCGAATTCGAGCGAGGCCAACACGAAACGATCAATCTCGTTACGTGACCATTCGGCCATTTCTACCGTGGGTATCGCGGGCCGTTTCGGTGCGGTGAACGCCCAGTGCTCCTCGTAACGGGCGCCTTGCTCGATCCACCGCCGCAAGAGATTGATTTCCTGCTTCGACAATTGCTGCGGCTCTTCAGGTGGCGGCATGCGTTCCGACTCATCGTGTGACGTGATGCGGAGAATGAGATTGCTGACATTCGGCTGACCCGGCACGATCACTGGATAGTCGTTTCGATCGGCGATGGTGTCATCCCGATCATCCAGCCGCAAATCCGCTTCACGCGAGTCCTTGTCTGCGCCGTGACAGCGAAAACACGCGGTAGAGAGAATCGGCCTGATGTCGCGGTTGTATTGTACTGGTGCTGAAATAGCGGCTCGCTTCTCCACTGACAGCACTGACGAGTCGTCCGCAAACAACGGTCCACTCACTGCTACCATCAACGCGATCGCCACAAGTGTGATTAGGCGAGCGGTGTGTGAGAACTTAGAAGTAACCACCATCACCAAGCAGTGAGAATCGAGAACCTGCGGTCTATCCTCAGCTGCAGATAGACATTGATCTGCTGTTCGATTAATCAGCCGAGTGCCAATCAGCGATCTCTTCAGGCACCTCATTCTTTAAACTCCGTAACAGATGTCTCGATTTCTCTCTCAAATTCGTTCTACCGATCACCCAACCCCGTCCCGCGAATCGTGCTTGTGTCAACGCAGCCGTTCTTCAGACTGGCATTTACATAACTTGAATGCTGCGCCGCTGTAGCCAGTTCCAAACCGAGTTCGAGGTCCCCCTGCGACTCCGCCATGATGACCGGTGGCTCCCCGCCAACTCGCGTACGTCAAGCATGCGACGACGCAGGTATCGCTCGCACGGCTGTCTCGTCAACGCAGTTTTTTACTCAAATCTCAATCATGTACTGCGACGACTCGGACATTCCATTAGTGTCGGGGGTCAGACATAATTCGTCAACACCGAGCGTTTGGTGCTTCTCGCGGGCCACGGCAACGACCGCCAGCAGCCGATCCAAGTCTCATGCCAGACCGTTTCCTCGCAGTTTAACGTTCAAACATCGCAGTCCTGCGTAGCGAATCCTTTGATCCAGCGAGACGAGCAAACCGACATCGGGGTGATCCGGTATCAACTCGCTTTCAGTCAGTTTGCCTCGCCCACCAACCAGATCAAACGCATGATCTTGAGGTATCGTCCGGTGTATTCGACGGCTGAACTGAATCGAACAGCTTCTTCGCTGCTGCCACTTCGAGTTCGACCGAACTGGAAATGTGCTGGACAACGATATTCTCTCGACGTGCGTCAACTCCCGTGATTCGCCAGCAGAATACACATGAGCTGCAACGACTTGTCGACGATCCGAAACCGTGTCAGAATTGCATCGACTTCGCAACATCAGAGTCCATGAATGATGAACGCCAAAGACTGCTTCGTAATTCATGTCATGGCTGAAGCATAGCTAGCAGGTGAACTGTTGGATCATGAACGCGGTGGCGATGTTGGCGGAATCAGATCAGTGTGAAGCCTCAATCCCTTGAAATGCCCTCTCTCAGTTGGCAGATGTGTCTCGTTCGAATATGGAGAGTGTCTGCTCGATGTGTGGCGGCAGTTTGCCGACGCCATCCAATAGAACTCTCCCGGAGCATGCGAAAATGACGGCAGCGATTCCGTGCTGGTCATTGAGCGGGGTTTCGCGAACGAGGTAATCTTCGACCGTTCGTTGTGGTCCTGTTCCGCGACAGGTGCGATAGACCGTGCCATCTGCCGCAACAGAATGTTTCAATAAGCCCTCATACGCTTTGATCGCTGGCTCGCGAAATGTCTTCTCATCGAGATAACCCTGGCGAACCGCGCGAGCGAAATAGTACGAAATCAATGCTGTGGAACTGGTTTCAGCGTAACTCTCCGGGCGGTTGAGAACCTGATGCCACATCCCTTGATCGTCCTGATACTTCAGTAACGATCTCGCGAAGTCATTCAGCCAGGAACGCATCTGCTTGGCCTCGTTTGAATCCTCCGGTAAATAGCTGAGCGTCTCGACGAACCCCTTCATCAACCAGCCGTGTCCCCGGGCCCACGGTGTTGTCGTGACATTGCGTGGGTCTTCGTACCAACCGCGAGCGTGTCCCCACAAGCCGGTTTTGGGATCGCGTAAGGCATCGCGGAATAACCGGTATTGATTGACTGCCTCACGATAGAAACTTTCATCGCCGCTCAGCCATCCTGCGCGAGCCATGCGGGCAGAATAGTCTTGAAGCTGATCGATGAGAATGCGGCCCATTTTCGGATCACCATAATGAGAGATGGCGCCGTCAAAGGAACGGGGGGCGTTCTGGCGGTACTTGTTCATTTCAGCGATGTAAGGCTTAATAAGCTGTCGATGGCCGGTGCGCTCGAACAGGGATATCGTGATACAATTGAACGGCTGAGAGCGGTATGAGGGAAAACCGCTTGGTGGGATGCGTCGCCCACTGAGAACTTTGCTGACGAATTCCAGGTGTGTTCGGTCGCCGGTGGCGTCGTACATTGCCAGCAGCGCTTCCAGAGTGAGATCGTTCGTGTAACCACCTCGAATCTTTTCCCGTCGCACGAACTTCGCTGCGACGCGATCAACCACCTGCTGCGGTGTTAGTTTCGCCGTCCAGGCAGAGCGGTCCTTGGGCATCGTCGTGATGGACGGACTGTTCTCAAACACCTCTTCCGTTTTCTGTTCAACGGGCGGTTGTTCGGCTTTCAGGCATTGGCAGCCGAATCGCAGTACCAGACTCGATAACGCAACAATCAATATTCGCCGACAAAACATTTCAGTCCTTATTCTCAATCGTCCGTTGGGTGTCCGGCTGATCCTAATGGTAGAGTTCCCATATTTGAAAGCCCGTGAGTACACGGGCTTTCAAAAGTCGAAAAGTGTTGAATCGATTGGCTTGCCATCATCGATCATCCATTGATCTTGAGCATCCAGAAAGTGGAATTCACCGGTGAAGGAGTAAAGCTGCGCGTTGCGTAGTTGAACTTCCAGGCGAACGACCTTGCTGAGAACATCGAGAAGTTTCCCGTTTTTCCAGGAGATTGAGTGTGCTAG
>DAOUPA010000247.1 GCA_030626405.1 Planctomicrobium sp. | reverse complement strand
GAATGAGTGGAAATATCCCTGCACACATCACGGCGAACAGTGTCATCGCTTCGGCAGATCGATTGACTGCGGTACGCCACTTCTGTCGAAATAGAAACAGCACGGCGGAAATCAATGTCCCAGCGTGTCCAATCCCGACCCAGAAAACGAAGTTTGTAATATCGAACGCCCAGCCGACAGTTTTATTTAGTCCCCAGGTCCCGATTCCGGTCGCGATCTGGTACCAGACGGCAACGACTCCAACAATTAAGGCGATGAGCGAAACTAAAAATGCTCCATACCAAAGGGCAGTCGGTGTGCGATCCATAGGAGCGCAGATATCGTTCGTAATCTCACCGAGTGATTTGTCACCGGTGACTAATGGCGGTCTGAGTGAGGAAGCCGAATCAGACATGTTCACCTCCGTCCTGCGAATGATCGTCTCGGTTTTTTACAACGCGGAGATAAGAGACGCTTTGCTGAAAATTGAACTCTTCCAAAACACCGTAGCGTCGTGGATTTTCTTTTGTTGCGTGAATTGCACTCTGGGAATCATTCAGATCCCCGAAGACAATCGCTTGAGCGGGGCATGATTGCTGGCAAGCGGTCTTGATATCACCATCAGCCAGAGGTTCTCCTCGACGCTTGCTGTCGATTCTCGCTTCTTCAATTCGCTGGACACACATCGAACATTTTTCCATCACACCTCTTGATCGAACGGTGACGTCAGGGTTGAGTGCTAAATTCACCAGCGAATCTTCGTGAGGGTAATCAAACCAGTTAAAACGGCGAACTTTGTATGGGCAGTTGTTCGCACAGTAGCGTGTCCCGACACAGCGGTTGTAAACCTGTTCGTTGAGGCCTTCATCGCTGTGGACTGTCGCCAAAACCGGGCAGACGGTTTCACAAGGTGCGTTGTCACAATGCTGGCACATCATCGGCTGATGCGACACCTGGACATCGTCATCCTCACCTCCGTAGTATCGATCAAGTCGAATCCAGTGCATCTCTCGTTGACGTAGCACTTCATCTTTACCAACAACAGGAACATTGTTTTCTGACTGGCAAGCGATCAAACATGCCGAACAGCCTGTGCAGGCATTCAAGTCGATTACCATTCCCCAATTGTGTACTTCCTTTGGATGATCTTCCGGCCAGATTTGAGGGTCACCATGAACATGCTGCTCCGGTTTGCCAGCTTCAGGATCCTTTGAGAATGCCGAGAGCGTTGTTTCCTGAACGATGTCCCGAACTTCGCCACCGTGAGGAGCAACATTCGCAGGCATCTCGAGTGAGTGATATTCCTGAGTCGAAGCCAGGTCTCGATGTTTGCCGGTTTTCGTGAGAGTCACATCACTACGGTTCATCTGAAAAGCACCATTGCTGGCGTCAATCAAAGGGGCAGCGTTCTTACCGACGAGTTCTCCCGGTTGAACCGTCGGTTTGCCTTCGAACCATTTCGGACCGATATTGGCAAATCGGTCAGTGCCTTTGACTCCAAACCCTAAGGCAATTGAGATCACTCGGTCGTGTTGACCGCGCTGGATCAGAGCTGGAAGTTCGAGGCTGGTTTCATCGTCTGCAGTCGAGACACGTACGACATCACCCTCGACCAAGTCAAGTTTCTCGGCGATCGCTTTCGAGAGGCAAACGTAGTTATCCCAAGTGACCTTGGTGACAGGATCAGGAAGCTCTTGAAGCCACGGGTTTTGGGCATGGCGAGAATCTGTCAAGCCGATTCTGGAATAGAGCGTCAGGCAGTAGTCTGATGGAGTCTTCGATTCAGGGATGGGAGTGACAGCATCAGCGTTGAATTCGCCAGCTTCCGATTTCACCGGAGCGACTTCAACCAATCCATCGTGTACAGACTGATCCCAGAAGTTGCGGAACGAGGTCGACTTGCTACGTGGGAGGATGTTTTTCTCCCATGACGATCTCAGAATGTCATACGCTGAATCTTTGCGACCGGACCAAGTTCCGAGGCTTTCAAGAATGGACCGAGTCTCACCCAGAGGTTCGAGCAATGGTTGATAGAGACTGACCACACCGCTGATCGGTTCGGCATCCAGCCATGATTCGAGCGGGTGATGATCTGGACAAACAAAATGAGCCAGTGTCGCGAAATCATCTTCTCGTTCAGAGAAGCTCACAACGAGTCTAACTTTGCTGATCGCTTTTTTCAGTTTGTCACGATTCGGCAGATTGTGTGTCAGATCAGTTCCGGCGACGAACAAGGCCGACACCTTGCCTGCCTGCAATTCGTCGATCAGATTCAGAACGTCACGGTCGTTGCCCTGTCGTTGCAGGCTCGGTTTCACGATGTCCAACGTTTTGCCGTAGTTGCCCAGCAGATGATTGATTGCATTCACCAGAACTTGAACTGCAACATCCTGACTGTCGCACAGAATGAGACTTTGTCCACGTGCGTGCCACAGTTTGTCGACTAATGCTGACAATTCGGCAGCAGGAATGGGGGAATCACCATGTGTGTCACCGTGTTCAGACTCTCCGGCTCGTTCCGCAAGTTGTGAATACAAAAGATTAAGGACTGCCCCGTACTCATCTGCCGCCAGGCGGTAACGTCGGTCAGCATTGCTGCCGGTCAGGGACATTTGTCCTTCGAACTGAGCGTGAAATGACATCTCCGGATGTTCTTCTGTGGGTACTCGACGAGTACGCCAGGCAGAAGTAAATTCCACTGGTGAGATCCAGGTTCCAAGGAAGTCTGCACCAAAGGAGACGATAACGCTGGCCTGATCCAGCAGATAATGCGGCAGGAGTCGCGTCCCGTGTGTTTGCTCGTGTGCGTCCAGAATCGCCGAAGTACTCACTGAATCAAGCGTGATCTGCCTTGCGTCTTTGAATCGGGTGAGGAAGGAATTGATAGATGCCTGAAGCGTGGGGCTGGTGATTGTTGAGGTCACAAAGCGAACTGCCCCACCAGAATTGCCGATACTCTCAAGCTCTTTAGTGATCGCCTGATCGACTTGCTTCCAATCAGATTGCTTCCCAGATTGCAATGGATGTTGCAACCGATGCCTGTCATACAGACCGAGTGGCAGGGCTTGACCGATGGCACACAAACCACCTTTGGAGAGCGGATGCTCGGGCATCCCTTCCATTTTGAGCGGACGTCCGTCTCGGACACCCACCAACAGACCACATCCAGCAGAACAGCCTGAACAAGTCGAGGCGTATGTTTGCGTCCGACCTGGAATTTGACCTTCGGGTTGATCCGTAAACGGCAGGGCAAGTTCGTGGTTTGGTCGGCTACATCCATTCAAGGCAACCAACGAGAACGTAAAACCTGCCGCTTCGAGAAACCGACGACGGCTCATGTCTGACGAATCACCAGCCAGTATGGGGAGGTCCACCGTGCGGGGGCGATTCCCATCGGAGTGACTCATAGTTTTCGAGTTGTTAGATTTATTGTTCATTGGAATTAATTTAATGGTGGCAAACTGTGCAATTCAGTGACGCATTCACGGGGTGTCCATCGATTCCGTTCTCAGTGGCCTCTCGGTGACAATTCACGCACCAGCCCATAGAGAGTGATTCGAATTGACGTACCCGTTCCATCGATTCCACTGGACCATGGCATTTCTGACAGGTGACTCCAGCAACGATATGCGCGCTATGGTCGAAAGTGACAAAGTCAGGCAAATTATGAACGCGTACCCATGGGATTGATTTTGCATCGGCACCTGGCTCAGGCGATTTTGGATCGACTAAACCAAGCGTGTCGTACAGCGTTTGCAGTTCGGCTGAGATAATCGTTTTCGGTTTGCGTTTCTCCTTGTCTGCTTTTTCGATTTCTTCTTGCAGAAGGTCGAAGGAGCTCGTGACGTACTTGTGGCACTTCATGCAGACATCGGTAGAAGGAATTCCGGCATATTTTCCATGTTCTGCAGCTGAGTGACAAAATTTACAGTCGATCCCCAACTCCCCCGCATGCAAACGATGCGAGTAGGTAATCGGTTGTTCTGGAGAGTATCCCTGCTGATCGCCAGGTGGTCGCCAGTCGCTCATTCCGAACGCCAGCACAACCAAGCTGTATCCCAGCCCAACCAGCAGTATTACGGTGACAATAATCCGGTGCATCAGTAGTCTCGACTTTCACTCATTCGACGAAGTGTCATGACTGGAATTTCAACATTTCATTTCGGCATTGGCTCTGGCATAGAACCACCAGTTCACGCCCAGGCAACTCGCGTAATAAACAGCGAAACCGTACAGGGCGTATTCAGGTGTCCCTGCTTTGATTTGTGTGGCAAATATTTTTGGAATCAAATAAGCCCCGTATGCGGCAATCGCTGATGTCCAACCGAGGACCGGGCCGGCTTGTTCTTTGGAGAAGATGATCGGAATCATCCGGAAGGTGGAACCGTTGCCGATGCCTGTCGTTGCAAACAGCACGATGAACGTCAGCAGAAACGGGATGAAATATTTTTCGGGGGTTTCACTTTTCCCTGCGAGAGAGACGATATACCCGGCCAGAAGTGTGGAGGCGACCATAATCCAGGTGTCCCACTGCGTGACACGTGCTCCGCCCAGTTTATCCGCTAACCAACCACCGAGTGGGCGAATAAACGCTCCAACCGCTGCACCAATCCAAATGTAGTGCGAGGTGATCAGACCATTGGTCGATGTGACGAAGACATCGTCCAGGAGTTTTGGAAACGCGTTGGCATATCCAATGAACGAACCGAACGTCATCACGTATAACCAGGTCATCGCCCATGTATGTTTGTTGCTGAAAATTGCGAACTGTTTATCGAGCGGTTCTTGAATCGTCTTCGGTGTCGCGAACTTCATCCCCAGCATTGTGACAGCCACAGCGACGAGCAGGACGAGGAAAATTCTCACCAACTCTGGAACGGGGAGTTCCACGAAGACCAACATTCCGATCCCAACAGCGGCTCCAACGAAGCCAATCGATTGCAACCACAAATACTTTCCAATCGCGGCAGGCGTCGGTCCGCATTTGTGTTGCGGCAGGTTATTCATGAAGACCCAGGCCATGACCGCCAGGACAGACATGATCGGAACCCAGACCATCGCAGCATTTTGAATCCAAAGTTGCTTCACTGTTCCATCGACAAGGAACTCTTGCGGATCGCCACCAATCGCTCCAAACATCCCGAACGTAATCGCCCAGGGAATCAGAAACTGCATCGCGCTGACGCCAGCGTTACCAAGACCGGCGTTTAAGCCGAGTGCCAGACCTTGCATTCGTTTCGGGAAGAAGAACGAAATGTTCGACATACTCGACGCAAACGCACCACCACCGACGCCTGAAAACGCAGCCAAAACGATAAACACGCCAAACGAAGTCGTTGGATCTTGCAACGCTATCCCAGCCAGCACAGCGGGAATGATCAGCAAGATCGTCGTCATGAACTTCACATTCCGACCACCACAAATAGCAATCATGAATGAGTTCGGAATTCGCAAGGTTGCCCCAGCCAGACCGGCAACCGCTGGCAGCGTAAAGAGCAACGCGCGATAACCAGCTTCATCGTAGGGCTGACCATCGTTACGGAAGGTGAAATTGAAAAGTTCCGGATTTGCGAAGTGCAGCTTCTGCATTGTCTTCGCGATCATGCCCCAGTACAGCCAGACCGAGAATCCGCATAGCAAGTTCGGGATCGAAACCCAAAGGTTCCGATTCGCGATCTGCTTCCCTTCGGATTCCCAAAAGGCTTCGTCTTCAACATCCCAGCGCTCAGGTGTTTTTGCCATGATTCTTTCACTCCTACGATGTAATACAAATTGACTCTTGATGTGCGTTGGTCATGTCGAGACCAGTTCTCTTTCGTTTTCAGACTGGACAAAATGGTCCAGGGACAGCGGTCCAGCTCCTCGCCATACAAGCAGAACCAAGCAGAAAAACACAAAGAAGGTGAACTGGAAATCAACATTCGCCAGCAGTCCGCCGCTGGAGCCAATCATGCTGATAACGACGGCACCGAACAGGATAAGCGCGTTAAACCCTGCTGCGACTCGAGTTGCAAATCCCAAGGCCAGGCTGGCACCACCAACGACATGTGCAAATACAACAGCCCAGGCAATCAGGTTTTGAACTTCCCCCATGTCGTTACCAAGTTTGGCTTCCAGGTCCGCCATATTCATAATGAAGAAGACGCCCTTCACGACCAGTGCGAGTCCAAGGTAAATTCGCAACGCATCCATCGGGCGCAGTAGTGCGAGACCAGGAATCAGGCTTGGTCTTGCTGGACGTGCCTGATGATCCTCTCGGCGGCGAGCCATGGCAGCTTCGAATTCAAGAGCCGCTTCCTCTTCGTCGGCTGTGCTGAATCTCACTAGGAAAGTAAAGAATGCAAACCCAGTGACCATAAAACCAAGAATCGTCAAGGCTTGCGGATATGAAATGTTTTCGGAGCGGAACAGGAAACCTGCACAGACAGCTCCCATGTTCCCACCGGCTCCGACAATTCCGGAAACGGCACCGAGTGCTTTCTTATTGATGAACGGAACGATGGAATATGTCGCCCCTTCCGACATCTGCACGAACATACTGAAGACAACCATCGCTGGAATCGCCAGTGCCAACACTCGCATTTGCGAGAAGAACAGCAGAGCCACACCTTCCACCAGCAATGCAATAAACAGCCAGCGAACGCGCCCTTTCAGGCCGCCCTTCTTGACGAATTTATCGCTGATGAAACCGCCTGTTGTTCGGGCGAAGATGTTCATCAACCCAAAGAGACCAGCGACCAGACCAGCGGTTTTCAGGCCCAGGTCGAAATGATCCATATAGTAGATCGCAGCAATATTATTGATCGTTAATTCGATCCCGAAGCAGGCTGCATAGATGAAGAACAGTGCCCAAACCCGGACATCTTTGACCGCCAGTAAATACGATCCTCTGCCTTTTGCGACCGATCTGTGCTCACCTGACTCGCGCAGTTCTTTAAAGTTCCCGTTCGGCAAATCTGTTGTAATGAAGAAGTAAGCGATCCCGGTGATAAAGCAAACAGCACCGGCGGCGACCATTGCCAATCGCCATGAAACTCCGCTGCTATAGCCCAGTCCGACGAAACCTGCGAAGACCAGCGGCATGATCATCTGCGTCACGCCACCGCCAAGGTTACCCCAGCCTGCCGAGGTCGCGTTCGCGGTCCCCACACAGTTCGGCGCGAACATCACGGAGGTGTGATATTGAGTGATGACAAACGACGCACCAATCACACCAATTCCAAGACGGAACAGAAGGAATGATTCGTAGGAATGTGACAACCCGATCGCCATCACGGGCAGCGAACCGACCATTAACAAAGCTGTGTAGCTGAGCCGGGGACCGATACGGTCACACAGCCAGCCAATGATCAGACGTGCAAAAATCGTGATCGCAACCGACGCAATGATCGTGTTGCCGATTTGTTGTTTTGATAAGCCAAGTTCATCACGCACTATCGCCATCAACGGCGCAATGCCAAACCATGCAAAGAAGCAAAGGAAGAAGGCGAACCACGACATGTGGAACGCTCTCATTTGAGGCGTTCTTAAATTGAACAGTTCAATCTTCGTGGCTTTGTTGCGAATGTCCATCTGTCTTTAACCGTTGATCTCGTCTTGAAAAGTCGTTTGTTGTCAATCCAGGTCTGTGTCAATAAGTGTCATTTCTGTCCATACCAACGGACCACTTGTGTATTCCGCCACAGGTATGGGTTGGGAACCACCAACAGGTGGACCAGTCGTGTAAATGGGAAAAATCCGATGATGAGGAACGCCAGCACGATGTGCAGTTTCACGAGATGCGGCATCGCGACGACGTAGCTGATATCCGGATTGAGTTTGAAGACAGACCACAAGTACGGAGACAGATTCGTCGCAAACCACGAGGAACCCCACTGATGAACCAATGCAATCGCGATTCCGCTCACGACTTGAACGGTCAGCATCACAAACAGAATCCAGTCGTTGATCGTCGTCACTTTGCGAATTCTGGTCGTGGAGCCACGGCGAATGACGATGGCGATCAACCCGATAAGCGTCAGTAATCCACAGGCAAGTGCGGAGACTTCCAGGACATACAGCCGCAACGGGTGACTGTTCCACGCGAGAATACTACGCGGGATCATAAACGCGATCAGGTGCCCGGCGGTGATCGCCAGAATGCCATAATGGAACGGCACGACCGCCCAGAAATGGTGCTTGTTCTCCAGGAATTGACTCGACAAACTCGAATACGAGAACGACTGCGCACGATACCTGTAAATCGTCATCAGGAAAAACGTGAACAGGCAAACGTACGGGAGTGCAATAAACAGGAATTGATCGAGGACATGCGCGTTCATCTTTGCTCACTCCGTTCCTGAGGATAGTTCATGGATAGATTGACCATTTCTCCTTGCGGAGCAGCGATCTCACCGTTGCTGGCACCGTCCTGGGCACCGTGACTTCCACAGCCACCAGCACCGCTGCCACATCCGCAGCCGCCACCTGCACCGACGTTTGCAACAGGAAACGCATGCAGCAGATCGACGCCTTCAGGGACTGAGCCACTTTCAGTCTCATCGTATTCCGAGCCGTCGGTGATCGGTTTACCTTCATTCCAGACGTGATTCAGAATCAACGTCAGGCAGGAAACGACATCGCCGTACGGGCTGCCTTTGTCTTCGAGGGCTGCGTTCATCTTTTTCACAGCCGGGAGAACGCAGGCCGTCACAAAGCGTTTTGCTTCGTCATCGGACATCGCTGCAATGACAGCGAGGACGTGAGAAATGTGGTCGGTCAGTTCGACAGATTCTTCGAGACCGTATTTCTTGAGTTCCTCACGCATCCGCACGAGGAACAAGCCTCGTGAATACTCTTCGCCGAACAGGTGCCAACCGACTTCCAACGCACACGCCGGATTGACATCGAAAGTTGTTGTATAGGCTTCTTCAACTTCCCAAATCGGATGGTGTTCGAGATACGCACCGAATTTGGAAATCTTCGACGCAGCTTCTGGCAATTCGGTTGACAGAATAATGTACAGCAACTCCGCCGATTCGACTGTTTGGTCGTTCGGATAACTGAGCAAGTGGCTCAACGTTCGTAATGTTTTTGGACCAGCCATATTAGACACCTCTCCTTGGAGCACCGACGAAGCCGAAGCCGACTTCTTCACGGTGTTCATGTGGTTCTTTCATCATTTCGATTGCCTGTTCGCGAGCCATTGGCGGAATCACAAACCGATCCTCGAACGTACAAAGCGAAGTCAAGTTGTAAATTGCCTCTGCTTCTTCGCGAGTAGTGTTCGCCTCACGCAACATGCGGTCAGCGGTTTCGCGGTCGATATCGCCGACCGTTTCGGCGCGGCGATGCCAGCGGACCGCCTTTTGTTTTGCAAGTGCATACCGCACGGGACCTTCATGCCCGGCTCCGAACAGGTTCGCGAGGAACTTCATCGGGACACGCGATTCATCAATATCGTGGAATAAGTTGTCACTGTGATGCTTGATCGTGTCTTCGGTTTTGCTCGCTTGCACAGGTGACATTGGCGGCACATAAAACAGCATGGGCAAGGTGCGATATTCAATGTGCGGCGGCAGTGCAATTTTCCACACTTTGACGAATTGATAGACCGGTGAATTCTGAGCCGATTCGATCACGCCATCGGAGATACCGTTCTTCTTCGCTTCCGCGATCACCTTCGGATCGAACGGATCGAGGATCATGTCGCGCTGAGCTTCGACGAGTTCATCGTCAGGCATCTTGGCGACTTCTTCCAATCGTTCCGCATCGTAAAGCAGGACGCCCAGGTAGCGGATGCGACCGACGCATGAATGGAAACTGGCCGGAGCCTGACCGGTTTCGAGTCTCGGGAAGCAGAGGATGCACTTTTCGCTCTTGCCTGTGAACCAGTTGAAATAGGTCTTCTTGTATGGGCAAGCAGAGACGCATGAACGCCACGCCCGGCACTTTTGCTGATCGATCAGGACGATGCCATCTTCACCACGTTTGTAAAGAGCACCAGAAGGACACGATGCGACGCAGCAGGGGTTCAAACAGTGGTTACAAATTCGCGGCAAGTAGAAGAAGACGAGTCGTTCGACTGAACTGAGTT
>DAOUPA010000259.1 GCA_030626405.1 Planctomicrobium sp. | reverse complement strand
GAGCGGCGAACCAGAATCGCAAGTAGTACAGGAACAAAAGACCTGAAACGAGCAACCAAGATCGGGACCTGGCGAACGCCAAAAACGGAATCGCCCACGTCCAGTACCAGGGATTCAAAGTTGGCGAGAGTATCCAGAACCACGCCAGCGTCAGGAAGAGGTATCGGAGCCATTCACTCGCGTCATCAGTTCTTGCAGCGCACCAACTCCACCAGAAAGCTAAGCCGATAAAGATTGCTGACAAGCAGACGCGCGTGATCAGAAAAGCAACATTCTCATTTGGGATACCGGTCATTCTGGAGGCATTCTGAACAAATGCTTTTCTCCACTCGGTGGGAACAACTGCAAACCAAATTCTTGGACGACCTTCTCGATCCGGCGAGAGATTGGATTCGACAAACATGAAAATGAGGTCGTTCATCTTCCACTGAGAAAGAAAAACTTTGAGGCTGCGCGGTGGTGGATCTAAACTTTGACTGCCGTCTTTCACTGCGGGGTTCGGTGGCGATGCTTCAAATTGCGAAGAAGTTGCAATCAATGGCAGGGCAGGAGATTCATCATTTGGAATCGGTGGAAATATTGGTGAATACGCTTCATTACCGCTGGTGTTCTCAATGAACTCAATTGCACTACGTTCCTGAAGAACTTCCTGCTGCTTATCGTTGAATCGCGGAGCAACCAGAGGCCAAATCGCCACGAGTGAAATCGCAGAAACCGTGACCAGAAACTTCACAGCGTCGGCAACCCCGCATTTCCGAAAGATCGACAGCAGAAACAACGGAACAAGCACGACCGGAAAGAGCTTTGACCCGATTGCCAAGCCGAGCGCAAGACCGCTCAAAATAACTCGTCGCGTTGTTTGAGAAGCTTCACCGCCATCGGTAATCGCAGAACTCACAAAGACGGCTTTCACGAACAAACTCGCTGCCCACATCATGAAGAAAACGGCAATCGCATCGAGGTGCCCGCTGTTTGCGAATTCCTTAATCACCAGCGGACACCAGGCATAAATGACGGTCAACCCGACAGGTAAACGTAAGGTCCGCAGAAGGTCGGCAAGCAGGAGAATAATCCCGATGTCAAACAGCAGGATCCATCCCTTCAGGATGATTATCGCGGTTTCAACTGACGCCGAATCTGGAGTGGTTGCTGCCGCGAAGCTAAAAACCGTCAGGCTCACAGGCGGGTAGATAGATGCCAACTCGCCGAAGTGAACTCTAGAAACAATCGTTTTCACTCGTGAGTTGCGGTCTCTTAAATCGACGAGCCGCTTCAAGTCGTCCGGTAATCTCAAATCGTCACTTCGTGCTAGTAAAACTTGCTCTGGACTGTATTCGAACGGACTGACGTTCTGCAGAACAGTCTCTCCGTCCCAGAGATATCGGTAGTAGTCGAGTTCCTGAATCGGGACAGAGAACAACACAACCAGCCGCATTGCGATGGCGAATGACAAAATCGTCGGCCAGTTCGTCTCACCGTTTGCATCTCTCGTGACGGACCGGATCGCCAGAAAATAAATCCCGAACATCCCCAACAACAGAGAAACAACGAGCGCAATCGGGCGTTCCTGCGCATTGACTTCGTAAGTAAAGCGGGAACTCAAAAACAACAGCGCCAAACATCCCAGCCACAGCGCGAAGCCACATGCCTTCAATGAAAGGTTCCAGCGTAACCGGATCAATCAAAGTCTCCCCTGGAGAGGGTTGGTCTTGAACGAGCTTTTTGAGTGACTCAGCGTAACGTCTCGCCACTTCTAATACGATCCAGAACTGCCCCGACTTCCACTTCCACCAGGGGGAGCATATGGCTGAGGCTGATATGGTCCAGCCCCACTTCCAGAGCCTGGAACGACTCCTCCACCCTGGATTGGTGCAACCTGACCGGCACCTGGGGCAACTGTTCCGCCGTATCGTGTCGGTCCGCGCCAGTTATGGCGAGCACATCCGACGAACAAACTGACTGTAAAAAGCACACCCCAAAAGAGGCGAGACCATAATTGAGGTCGATCCATGACCAGTTCCATTTCTTAACAGGAAGGATTCTCTTCCTTGATATTTATTGATTCGTGGCCCAAGTCTGCCACGTTTCTGACCTCCGCGATCAATTGTGCGACAGTTTGCCCAGTGATGCTCGCCATGTCTGTATGGATTCTTACAAAGTGGTCACTACATTTTCAGAATCCGTGCGGGAATGACTTCAGAACGATTGACTCAATTGCCCTGAAATGAAACGGGGCCGTTGAGGATGCTCGCTTAATCGAGTATGACACGCGTGCGATTCCGCTCACTTCGGCATAAAAAACTGCCTATCTCCTCAGACTCTCTCACATCAATTATTCACGGAGCATCCTTCATCTCATGCGACACTACTCACTTAAGAGCTTGGCTTTGACTTTCATTTTCTTCTCTGCATGGAGTTCTCTCACGGCAGAGGATTTACCTCCGAAGACCGCTTTAGACGACTACATGGCCAAGCCTGACGAAAGTTATACCTGGCGCATTGTGAAGAAAACACCTTCGCCAAACATGCAGTTGATCGTCATTGACATGATCTCGCAAACGTGGCGAACAAGCGACGAAGTCAACCGCCCGCAATGGCAGCATTGGCTGACAATGGCGATTCCTGCCAAGCCAAAGTCCAACATTGGTTTGCTTTGGATTGGAGGCGGCGCTAATGGCAGAGAAGCCCCCAATGGACCATCAGAACGAATTCTGGGAATCGCAAAAGCGACCGGAACCGTCGTTGCGGAATTACACATGGTTCCGAACCAACCACTCATCTTTCATGGAGACGGCGTTCCTCGAACAGAAGACGATCTGGTTGCGTATACCTGGGTTCAATTTCTGAAGACAGGCGACGCAACCTGGCCAGCGCGAAACGCGATGGTCAAAAGTGCGATTCGAGCGATGGACACTGTGACGGCAGTCACTTCAACAGCCGAGAGCAGCCGCATCGTGGATCAATTCGTAGTTGCAGGCGCGTCGAAACGTGGCTGGACAACCTGGCTGACTGGTGCCCTCGACAAGCGCGTCGTCGGGATTGCCCCGATCGTGATTGACGTGTTGGACACGAAAGCAAATATCTCAAACCATTTTTCCTCTTACGGTTTCTGGGCACCTTCGGTTGGAGATTACGTCGAGCACCGCATCGTCGACCAAATGGACCATCCCCGAAAGCAAGCACTTCTGGAACTGGTCGTCCCATGGTACTACCGGCACCGCTTGACGATGCCGAAGTTCATGCTCAACGCAGCTGGAGACCAATTCTTCCCGGCAGATTCTTCAAAGTTTTACTTCGATGATCTGAAAGGGCCGAAGCACCTGCGGTATGTCCCGAATGCAGACCATTCTTTGCGTGGTACAGATGCGGTGGAAAGTTTAATCGCGTGGTATTCGCAAATTTTGGCTGATAAGCCTGCACCAAAATTTACCTGGTCGACATCCGAAGACAAAATAGTAGTGAGAACAGAAGAGAAGCCTGACGAAGTCCGGCTCTGGCAGGCAACGAATCCGGCTGCTCGGGATTTCCGACTGGAATCGCTTGGGCCGAAATACACAAGTACGGTTCTGAAAGATCAAGGTGATGGGACATACACGGCCAGCATCGTTTCTCCAAAGCAGGGGTGGACAGCTTCATTCGTCGAACTCACTTTTGGTGCTGATGAACAATTTCCGCTCAAGTTCACAACAGGTGTCCAGATTACACCTGATGTTCTACCGTTTAAGGATAAGAATCCGAATCTCCCACCGACGATTACGTTGCGATGCATTGCGCCCAATGCTGAAGTTGTTATTGCGATTGAAAAGACCATTAGCTCAGAGAAAATCGCCACTGTTGCCACCGAGATGCAATTCTCACATTCCGTCCAAGTGGTACCGTCTCCAAATGTCGCGATCCAACTCAACTGGAAATCCGTTGGACCGTTTGACAAAAGTGCTCAGGCAATCACAGGCTGGCTCAGCGAACAGAAATGCACCGCCTTCAGTTACCGACTCGAATCCGGAAAACGGCCGGAGAAGCTGAAGTAAATGGCACGACAGACCAGATTGCTGAAGACCAAGAAGAGGCAACGTCACTCACCTCTGAATCTTCGGGCACACAACTTCAGCATCAACGTTTTCTGTTGCGATTGATCTCATTTTCCAGAACGCCTTGGCCTGATTTCACCCAAAGATCAGGACTGCTGGCAGGGAATTGACCGACACACTATCATTCGCCGAAATTGTTTCGAGCCCAGTTCGAAACAACAGTGAATAACTCTACAGAAATAGACGGACACGTCATGAAGATTCACGAGTATCAGGCAAAAGAACTTTTTGCGAAAATGGACGTTCCGGTTCCGAAAGGAATTGTGATCAAATCCGCTGAAGAAGCCGGAAATGCATACGATGAACTCGGAACGGCGGTTTGCGTCGTGAAGTCACAGATTCATGCAGGCGGTCGCGGCAAAGGACGGTTTAAGGAACATCCGGAACAGCCGGGTGTTGTGCTCGTCAAATCTCGTGAAGAAGCCATCGCCAATGCCGAACGCATGCTCGGATCAACTTTGGTCACAATCCAAACTGGCGACGAAGGCAAACAAGTCAACACCGTCTTCGTGGAACAGGGACTGGACATCGCTCGCGAATTGTACCTCGGAGTTGTACTTGATCGTGAAGCCGGACTCCCTTGCGTCATCGCTTCTGCTGAAGGAGGCATGGCGATTGAAGAACTGGCGGAAGAATCGCCAGAGAAAATCATTCGAGTTCATTACGATCCTGCCGAAGGCTTGCAGCCGTTTCAGGTTCGCAAGATCGCCTACGCCCTGGAGCTTGAAGGAGCGGCGATGAAAGCCGCAGGCAAGTTCTTCCCGAGGATCTGCAAATTCTTTACAGCGAATGATTGCAGCCTGCTGGAAATCAACCCACTCGTTGTAACCGGAGACGGAGAATTGATCGCTCTGGACGCGAAAGTTTCCTTCGACGACAACGCCATGTTCCGTCATAAAGACTTTGCGGAACTCAGAGATTTAAGTGAAGAAGAGCCGAACGAAGTGAGAGCTCAAGAGGCAGGTTTGAGCTATGTGAAACTCGACGGCAACATTGGCTGTCTCGTTAACGGGGCTGGACTCGCGATGAGTACGATGGACCTCATCAAGTTGCACGGTGGAGAACCGGCGAACTTTCTCGATGTCGGCGGCGGAGCAAACGTTGATCAGGTGACCGAAGCGTTCAGAATCATCCTGTCGGACGATAACGTCAAAGCGATCCTCATCAATATCTTCGGTGGCATCATGAAGTGCGATACGATTGTGGAAGCGTTGCTCGCAGCATACGACAACATTGGAATTACGATTCCGCTAGTCGTTCGCCTCGAAGGCACGAACGTCGAGATCGCACGTGAAATGCTCGCCAATTCTGGCAAGCAAATCACAACAGCAACCGATTTGACGGATGCTGCACAGAAAGTCGTTGCAACACTTGGTGCGTGATTGAACGCCGGTTAGCCGGACACTTAAAGTGTCCGGAAAAACATTCAAACAAATAGCGGCGCATTCCCGATGTGTCGCTATTTTTCTGCGCTCGCATCGTCGTTTGCCAGGGCTTCGACGTAACGGAGTTCGGCTCCGAGAAATGCGAACGGCGTTGCGTCGATGAGACCCTTTGCCGTGGTGAGGTACTGTTGACCTTCATCCTGTGAGCCAAAACGGAACTCCAATTCCGCTTTCAGTAAATAGATATAAATGTCTCCTGGGGCGAGTCGGTCGGCTTGTTCCCAAAGAGATCGAGCCAATTCCGATTCACCTCGATCAATCGCGACTGCACATCGAAACGCCGGAACACCTGCGATCTCGGCAATGATGTTCTCAATCGCGTTGGCTTCTTCTTCCATTTGTTCAAGCTGATCGAGAAAACGATAACAACGCGCAGCGATGCCATGCGGGCTGACGTCGCCTTCCAGGTCGTCCTTAACTTCGTTCACCAAATCCAGAGCGGTTTGGTACTCACCTCGTTCGAGGTGCATCATCCCCTCCATCAACCAGGGATGTTTGAAGGAAGGAACGTCTTCGCGAAGTTGAGCCATGGCAGCAATGGCTGCCTCTTCTTCTCCAGCCATCCACCGGGCGAGAATTAAATCGTGCCGCAGTGCTGTGTTCCCTTTGATCTTCTTGAGGTTCTCTTCCCCCAGTGCCAACGCGTCTTGCCAGCGTTTCTGGTGAATAGCGAGTCGAATCTTTTTCTCTGGAGAGCGAGAGTTTTTCCAAACCATCCAGACGAAGAGAAACGTGGCGATTCCCAAAGGAAACAAGAGAATCAGCCAGGCTTGATCGCTACCGTGATCAGTAATGAAGTCGGCGCCTGCGAGACTCATCATCGAAAAAATTAAAGTCGCCACCATGAAAACCACCGAATAAACCACCCAGTTTGACTTTGTTTTCGTCTGGACCTGCCGCCGTTTCAGATCCGCTTTGACATCCTTTCGAATTGCTTTCTGGATCAGGAAAGACGGCGTAAAAACCACGCCACAGAGCATCACAAGCCGCAGAAAAACCCAAATATCGAACGCTGGCAACACAATGCTGCACACCATGATACTCAACCAGATGAAGAACGCGACCCGCGATCCCATCCTTCTTCGCTTGGCAGTTTTCTCGGACCAGGTCACTTCCGGGCGATCTGTTACCGGAGCTGCGTTTGCCAAAGCCGAAAGACGTTCTTCGTGAGAAGGATGCGTCGCCATTGAATAAGCGAAAAAAGAGGCCCAGCCGGTATTTCCGACGATATTTGTGATGTGGATTTTATCAAGCGCCGTGACAGTTGCGACATAACCAACGATTCCAGCCGCCTTGCGGTCACTGTTGTATTCAAAATACCGGCTGACGATTCGGCTCACCCCTGTCTGCATTGCACACCCAATCAGAAGGGATGCCCAAACTCCAAACCATAGAGCAGCAATCACTCCCGAAGTCCAGGAAACACTCACGACAATCGGAAAGAACCACAAAGAATAATTCGCAATGTGACCCAATTCATGAGCGACAATTGCATCAGTCTCCTCTTCACTGAGCCGCATCAAAATCCCATCACTGATTGTCAATGAAGGATGCGGAAGACCGCCAGCGAAACCTTGCAATGCCATCGTGCCGCCAGCACTGGGAATTATTCTTGCAACAGGAGTTTGAATTCCCAGTTTCTTGGACATGACATCCAGGCGTTTGCAAAAACCGGAATCTTCTACTTTCGGCAGACCCTCACTCACTCCAACAAATCGGGTCGGTGGCAGCAAGTACAGACCACACCAAAAGAGAACGAGGACAAACGTAATGATGGCAACGAAGATCAAGGATTCAATATCGCTTTCAGGAGTGGAGAACGCACAAAACAGCACCATGAATTGCAACGGCAACGACTGAATAAGTGCCATTCCAGACGAGACACACCACAACCGCTTCCACGTTCCTTCGCCCTCAATTCGCTGTCGATTTCCCATCCATAAGTTGTAGGGAACAATCAGAAGCCAGAGACCGAATGCCAGGAATCCGGAGATGAGAAATTTCCCGGAGGTCGATTCAATGCCATTGGGCGAGATTTTGTGAAATCCTTGTTTGATGAGTAATTGAAATAAATAAGGAATAGACACGGCCTCGCCTTCATCCACATCGGAAAAACTCTTCAACAATTCCGCTGCTGCTAATCTGTCGGCTTCTGCAAGCGCGCTGTTTCCAAGCATCGAATATGCCCTCGACCTTTCATGTAGAAAGTCATATTGATTGAATGGATCCGTTGCATCAGAGAGCAAGATCGCCAGTTGATCCACCGCTTCTTGCGGACGATTGTTCTCTACACAGAGGTAGGAGAGGTATTCACGAGCCGTTGAAACGATTTGTGGATGCGAATCTGAATCCGCAATCATCGATTTCAACGACTCAACTGCGCCGTCAATATCACCTGCCACTTCCTGTTCACTGATCCCCTCAAAACTCATCCAGTCGGATTCGGAAGGTGAGCCAATTTTCTGGGCAGCGAGCTGAGGTGACAGCATTACAAGTAGAACGAAAATGCGGATGCACAGCGTGAGAGCCTTCAACGTTCGTGGTTGAAGAATTACAGATCCGCTCTGGCATTTATCGAGCAAAGCGGCAGAGAGAAGACGAAAAAGAGGTCCAATTGTGGGTGCCATGTTGACTCTCAAATCCGCTGCTTAAGATACGTCACTGTCCGTTGCTACGAACATTTCGGCGATGACTTCTTCAAGCGGTCGGTCCTGAACGCCGACGTCTTCAATTCGATATTCATTGAGGATCGCAGTTAGCACGGTCGGAACTTTTTGACGTTCAACTTCAATACGCGTACGTGGTCCGGACCGTTCTAGAATGGTGCCGAACCGTTCCAGATTCTCTGTCGACTGCCCGGTCGCAAACTGTAACTGAATGATTTTGTGCTGGCTGAAGCGGTCAACGATTTCCGAGAGAGGACCGTCGTGCTTGATTTCGCCATCGTTGATGATAATCGCCCGCTTGCAGAGGGCTTCGACATCTTTCATATAGTGACTGGTCAGAATCACAGTGATCTTTCGTTCCGCTTGATAGAAACGAAGAAACTCCTGGACTTTTCGTTGTGAAATAACGTCCAGACCAATCGTTGGTTCGTCGAGCAATAGCACTTCAGGACTGTGCAACAGTGCCGCGATGAGTTCCATCCGCATCCGTTCACCTAAGGACAATTCCCGAACCGGTTGGGCAACGAGTTTCTTCACTTCGAGCAGTTCGGTCAGTTCATCCAGGCGGCGATCAAATTCAGCATTTTCAATTCGGTAAATTTCGCGATGGAGTTGAAAGGACTCCTGCGCTGGCAAGTCCCACCACAGCTGATTTTTCTGTCCCATTACTAAAGAGAAACGCCGCCGGAAGGCGTTCGCCCGTTCCCAGGGAATGTACCCCAGCACTTGAGCAGTTCCCGACGTTGGATAAATCAGGCCAGAGAGGAGTTTCAACGTGGTCGTTTTGCCGGCTCCGTTTGGACCGAGAAAGGCAACCATTTCGCCTTCTTCGATGGAAAAGCTGACATCTCGAACGGCCTCGACCGTTTTGTATTCGCGATGAAACAATCCACGAATAGATGCCAGCACCCCATTCTGCTTTTGATAGACGCGGTACGTTTTGGTCAGATTGTTCGCTTCAATAGTCGGCATCAGGCGTCGTGAACTGGAGTTTTTCAAGTGTCGTCGAAGGTTAATGAGATGAGCCGAGAATGGCTACTGTTGAGGGGAGTGTCGTGTACCATGTCCACATCGCGGAGCAGGGTGGACATGAATCGAGGTCATCTTAGCACTCAGCATGCTCAATCTGGTGACGTGAATGGGTATGGCACAGATATTTCAGGCGGTCTTGTGTGTCCCAGAGAGCACCAAGTCAGTTTTTAGATAGAGAGAAGATCTCTCATCAAGTGTCGGATTGAAGCGAAGAGTCGGCGCTTGCATCGCTCACGGGAGCATTCGAGGCGTTTGTCTCGGGGATTTGATCCTTGGTATCCTCTGCGGTAGCTGGCGATTGCTCGTTTGCTTCGGCTTGCGATTGTTCGCTGGAGGAAGAGTTATTTTTATCGGACGTGGAAACTTCTTCCTCGTCATACTCAAAATAGGGAGGAAGTATCTCAGGTTCAGGACGAGGCTTTCGTGGTGCTTCGACCAGTT
>DAOUPA010000562.1 GCA_030626405.1 Planctomicrobium sp. | reverse complement strand
GTGAGCTTCCTGAAGAAGCCGAGAAGCTACAGCTAAATGAAGTTCAGGTTAAGTCATACATCGGTGGATTGGTGAAGGCTTTTGAGCGGAAAGCCGCGTAGCCAGAACGCGTCAGTCAAAACTATTAAGAACGGAACCGTGTGATGGCATTGCGCTGACACTTAACCTGTGTTGCAAAAACATGATCGACGAACAGTCGTCATCGATCCAAACTCATTCGAACCGTTTACCGTTCCGCGGACATTTTTTGTCTATCCCTGCTTCTCTTCTCACTCATCGAGTCGTCGTAGTCGTTCCTGTTCTTCTTCATACGCAATGTCGATGAGATGCAACACACCGTCGACATCGGCTGCCTCCGTCGAAAACACAAACTCGCCGGTTAGTTTCAAGTCGGGTTTGAGCACACCCTTTTCGTGCAGCTCCCAGATTTCTTCTGCGTAGTGAGAATCGACCAACTCTGGGGCATACTGTGCATAGTATTGTGTGATGTTCCCGACATCACGCTGCAGCATACTTTCGGCGTGATTGTTTGCTGCGGCATTGACGACTTGCGGGAAGTCAATGATGACGGGCCCCTCTTCATTCTGAAGGATATTGAATTCTGACAGATCGCCGTGCACCAGTCCGACACATAGCATCCGCAAGACGTAATTCATGACCTTGGCGTGATCCTTCACCGCTTGTTCCGCTGACATGGTGATGTCATTGAGACGCGGAGCCACTTCGCCGTCCGCTCCGATGATCAGTTCCATCAGCAGCACACCATCAAAGAGCCCGTACGGTTTAGGAACACGAACTCCAGCTTCGGCCAAGACGTAGAGCGCGTCTACTTCGGCCGTTTGCCAAACGACCTCCTGTTGCTCACGACCGAATCTAGAACGCTTATCCATCGCTCGCTGGCGGCGGCTGTTGCGGGCTGTCCGGCCTTCCTGATACTGCACCGAGTTTTTGAAACTGCGATCGGTCACATCTTTATAGACTTTCGCGCAGCGAATTTCTTGACCACACCGCACAAGATAAACTTGCGCTTCTTTCCCACTCATGAGGGAACGGAGGACGTCATCAACCAGACCGTCTTCGATCAGGGGTTCAATACGCTTGGGAGCTTTCAAAATGTTCTTGCTGTATAAAAAACTCGGGTCGGTGTCGACAGACCGAAGATCACCAGCTTTTATGGGGAGCCGACACCCCCCAGGAGACAGTGGTCGTTGCCCGCAGCTGTTGGATCATGCGTTGTCGCTGATCCGACATCGTAGCCTAGTACGGGTTGAAGTGAAATCGTACGTGGGCGTTAGTAAAAGTTTCGAACGGAAAGCTGCGTAGTCAGAACGCAGAAATCCATCCTTTAATGAGCGGAATCGCGTGATGGGTTTGCGCTGACATTCAGTCTGTGTTGTGAAAATTGATAGACCAACAGTCTTCATCGGGCCAAACTCATTCGAACCGCATTCGCAGATTGCGTTTACGATCAAAGCATCAGTTGAACAGGAGCGGGATGATTGATTCCAATGTGGCGATTGGGGCAGCTTTGTAACTCGCTCGCTTACGCAGGTATACTATGGGCAGAGCAAGGTGTCAGTACCCCTCCGGTTCCGTAGGCCAAAACTCTATTTCCAAATCGGGCGGACTTATATGCACGTAAGTGCAACTGCGAGACATCCCTCGATCAATTTCTGCGACCAGATAACGGCGCAGGTCTTCGCCTGTGGCATCCACCGGAGATCGACTCAGAAATTGGGCAAATCTCGCAACAGCGTGAACATACACCTTGATCGTGCTGGGCGAAAAGTTCCTGAGTCTGAGGTCGTCAATGTAACGTTGTCGCAGAGGATTCATGGGAGCACCTTTCCAAACGCGTTCTTGCGTCATGAAAACATGGCTCACAAATCGCCCAGGCGCAAATCGTTTTTATCAATACAACCCGACCCCGATGCCAAAGAACTCACTGCCCGACTTCCCCCGCGCAGCGGTTTAGTTCAACGGTGGGTTCTTGGCTGAGTCAAATAACGTATGGAGTTTCTCGGACAATCGGTGCAAATGGCGTGGCTGAGGTTTGCCGTGGCGATTAGTAATCATCAAATTGCTTTGTTCATTGACGACAGCCGCATTGTGGCGGGGTTCTTATCGTCGAAAACGACGCTGGGTTTGTTTGCATAGAGAGTCGGGGCAACCAGACACGGTTAGAACTTTTTGGCTCCTAATGGGCACGTCCCGTCACTGCCGTTATCCAAACCGCCGAGGAACATGTACGACTCGTTGAACGAGCGTGACCGGCGACGTTATGCGGCAGTCGAAGCGGCAAAGTTAGGTTGACGATCACGGCCTGGCAACAGTGTGGCCGGAGGCGAACCCGGCTTCCAACCAACTTAGAGCAAGCCCAGATTTTTCGTGAGGCGTTGAAACGGGGCAAGCCAGCATTCGCCACGATCTTTCCATTGCTTGCGATTGTGCGGAGCCAGGCGGGGTGAATTGGCTGCGGCCAACATCGTCGAGTACAAGTCCAAACAAAAGCTGATTGCCAGTGAAACGGTACTCTCCGCGGAAATGGACGAGACAATGGCGAGGGACATTATGGCCCACGGGGGTTAGGCTGCCGATTGATGTGGCCTTTCAACGAGGCAAGTACTGCCGGTCGAACCGTTGTTGCAATTGGCCTCGCAAACCAAATCACTGACCCTGTCGGCCACCCTTCATCATCTGCTGGACCTGCCGCATCAGTTGCACGGCGCCGGGGTCTCCTTGAGTCAATTGCACGAGTTGTCGTGCATATTCAAAGGCGTCATTCAAGTGCCCGGCATCACGGTTAAGCGTGACCAGCGCCAACACAATGTCGCGATCAGCAGGAGCGAGGCGATGGGCGTGCTTCATCGTTGAGATCGCCTTATCGGGCTGCCCCGACTGATTCAAGGCCAGCGAATAGTTGTAGTAGACACGCGGAAAGGTCGGCATCAGTTCCGTGGCCCGCTTGAGATGGGTGAGCCCTTCGACCATGCGATTCGACGTCGCCAGCAGCAGGCCCAGATCGTAGTGAGCATCGCCGAAATCGGCGTGATGTTGGAGCACCTCGCGCAAAAGCGGCTCCGCCTCGTCGTCGCGATCCATCTGACGCAGGTACTGGGCCAGCTGAAACCGCGCCTGATGCACTAACGGGTTCATCTTCACGGCGCGGCGGTAATACTTCTCCGCCAAAGCGGGCTGATCCGACGTCGCATGCAGCATCGCCATGTTGAGGTTTGCTGCGGGGCGATCGATGTTGACCGTCTGGAGTGTCTTGAAACTCTTAACAGCTGCGCGATAGGCAGATCGCTGCTTGCCATTGAACAATCGCTGGGGCACTTCGGTTAGTACACGTGCGGCCGCTGCACGCACCGATTCCACCGGATCATTCAGCAGATTAACCACGTATCCGAATCGCTGATCGGGCGGAAGCATCATGAGCCCGCCAACAGCGCTGTGACGCATCAAGGGGTCCTCGTGTTTAATTCCGGCCACCAGCGCGTTGATGGATTCCTGCGTGGGGAATCGTTCGAGCAGCGCGAGCGCGGTCGCGCGGACAATAATCGGCTTGTCCACATTCTTCGTCAGAGCGATCAACTCGGGAAGAATCTCAGCATTGTCTTGGCGGGCCTCATAAATGATCTGCCCGTAGTGTTTGGGCGCATCGTCCTTCGGCCCATACCACTGGGCGGTCGCGCGGGCGGCCCAGGCGTTGTCCTTATCCGCGTGGCACTGGGTGCAAGCATTGGGCGACTTGATCGCGTCAGACAAATCAGGTCGCGGCACACGCAGGGAATGATCACGCCGGGGATCAACCTTCATATACATTTGCGTGGGCATGTGGCAGTCGACACAGTTGGTCCCTGGAGGGCCCGGCGGTGCCGGAATGCCCATCACGCCTTCGGGGATCTTCATCTCGGATTCCGATTCGACAAAAGCCGTCAGCGGGTGATGGTGATGGTTCGGCGTGTCGTATCGTTCGGATTTGTGGCAGCGCGAACACAGCAGGTTTGAGGGCGTGTGATCCGGCGTATAAAGCTTGAGTGTGTGGGGATTGTGACAGTCGGTGCAGCGAACACCGTTGTGATACATCGCCGATTGCGCGAATGAGCCGTAGACGTACACCTCGTCTTGGATCTGCCCGTCAGCGTGGTAAAGGCCTTCACGCAAGAGCTGCGGCAGAATGTTATCCATCATCTCTTCCGAGTGCTGGTAGTG
>DAOUPA010000658.1 GCA_030626405.1 Planctomicrobium sp. | reverse complement strand
CGCCGGCATCCTATAAAGCACTGTTTGGTGACGTCCCGACAGAACAATCGGGGCGTCATGTCATCACTGTTCCAACGCATCCGTTGCAGGAGGCGGGCGAGCTTTTATCAGGTTTCATGACACGGGTCTACCGTCGGCCAGTTGCCGATGCAGAGTTCGATCGGTTCTATTTGTATGCGAAGCAGTTGTTGGAGGACGGAGAGGCTTTCACAGAAGCGATGATCGCCGCGTACTCAGCAGTACTTGCTTCTCCCGAATTTCTTTTTCACTGCGGACAACCAGGTGAACTGGATGACTTTGCAATCGCAGAACGTCTTTCATTTTTTCTTGGTGAATCGATTCCGGATGAGTCACTTCGTGCCTTGGCCCAACAAGGAAAACTTCGTGACTCAGAGACGTTGCGAAGTGAAGTCGATCGCCTCCTTGAAAAACCGGAAGGAAAACGTTTCGTGAAGGAGTTTCTTGATGCCTGGCTAAAGCTCGACGAAATCAACGATACTGATCCTGACCGTGAACTGTACCCGGAGTACGCTGGTGACTGGTGGCTCGTGAACTCAATGATTGAAGAGTCGCGTCTCTATTTTGCCGACTTGATTGCCGGTGATCGACCGGCCCGAAACATCATCGATGCTGATTACACATTCGCCGATGAACGGTTGGCACGGCATTACGGCGTACCGGGAGTTGTCGGGCCCACGTTTCGACGCATCTCGCTTCCAGAGAACAGCCCGTATGGAGGAATCCTCACGCAAGCGTCAGTGCTCAAGGTGACAGCCAATGGAACTGTGACTTCACCAGTACTGCGCGGTGTGTATGTCATGGAACGACTGCTCGGCGATCCTCCATCCCCGCCACCACCATCGGTTCCTGCGGTAGAGCCAGATATTCGTGGCGCAACAACAATTCGTGAATTGCTGAAAAAGCACCGCGATGATGCGTCCTGCGCAAGCTGCCATCAAAAGATTGATCCTCCAGGATTTGCGTTGGAAGGATTCGATGTCATGGGACGTTGGCGGGAGAACTACCGCTCACTGGGCGAAGGGTCTGAGCGGATCGAGGGCGTGGGGCGAAGCGGCAATGAGTATGTGCACTTTATTGGAAATGCAGTCGATGCCTCCGGAGTGACACCAGAGGGGGATTCCTTTGAAGATGTTCTTCAATTTAAGAAATTGCTGCTCGAAAATGAAGAAGTCATTGCGCGAAATATAACTGAGCAACTCCTCGTATATGCCACCGGATCACCGGTTGGATTTGCTGATCGGGATGAGGTGTCGGCCATACTCGAAAAAAGTCGTGACTCAGAGTTTGGCATGCGGACGATTATTCATGAAATTGTTCAGAGCCCATTGTTCTTAAGGAAATAGGCTAATGAAAACCAACCGTCGAACATTTCTACAAGCTGCTGGTGTCAGTGTGAGCCTGCCTCTTTTGGAATCTTTTGGAGGAGCGTCTTCGGTAGAGACCCCTCCAAAACGCATGATTGCGATCAATCAGGATCTCGGTTTCATACCCAAGCTTTTCTTTCCGAAAAACGCGGGTCGAGACTATGAGCTGTCCCCTTACCTTGAGAAAATCACAGAACACAGGGAGCAATTCACCGTATTCAGCGGGCTCTCTCATCCCGGTGTTGACGGTGGCCACCGTGCCGACAAAACCTTTCTGACTGCAGCTCCACATCCGGGGCGAGCGAGTTTTCGTAATAGCATCTCTCTTGACCAGGTAATCGCCAATGAGGTGGGCAACAAGACACGATTCCGGTCGCTTTCTCTCGGCATCAACGATGTTAGGAGTCTTTCTTATACACAGGCCGGTGTTGAGATACCCACCATCAAGAGCGCAGCTGATCTCTACAAAAAAATGTTTCTACAAGGAGATCGTAATGCGATGGAAGCACAGCTCGATAGGCTGCAGCGAAAGGGCAGCATTCTTGATGTCGTGTTAGGACAGAGTTCGCGTTTAAGCAAACGTGTAAGCGATTCAGATCGGCAGCGAATCGATCAATACCAAACCGCAGTTCGCAGTCTTGAGCAGCGGCTCACTGATGCGAAAGCCTGGGAAGCGAGGCCGAAACCTACTGTCGATGAAGCGATGCCAGAGTATCCAGAGGATAAGAAGGAATTCTTTGAAATGGTTCGCATGATGAATGACATGTGTCGGCTTGCCTTGCAGACGGATTCGACTCGGGTCATTACCCTATTCCTCGGCAGTGTACGCACCCCAGGTGTAACGTTTGATGATGGTAGAACGCTCGGTGGCTACCATAATCTTTCTCATCACGGTAAAGATGAAGTGAAGCTGAGTCGGCTTGAGGAAATTGAAAACGCACAAATGGAATTGTTCGGTGAGTTTCTGCGGGATCTTAAGAGCGTCAATGAGGTGGATGGCAACCTGCTTGATAACACAATGGTTCTCTATGGCTGTCATATGGGCGATGCCAATATTCACAATAATTCCAACCTCCCAGTCATTCTTGCCGGTGGTGGGTTTCGGCACGGGCAGCACCTCGCATTCAACTCACAGAACAACACCCCGCTATGCAATGTCTTTGTCAGCATGCTCCAGAACATGGGAGTCGAGACTGATCGATTCGCCAGCAGTACTGGATCATTGACTGGACTGGTATGAGATTGCTCGACCGAATTGATGTCTTCGCTGGCTCGCTGCAACAATTAGGGCGCTCTAAACAAACCATTGTGGTTTAAGCACTTGGGTGGTTGTACGGGGGGTAAACTGATTGCATGTGATATCTCTGGAAGAAACTGTCAGTCATTCTTTTATGAAACCGTGAACAAGGACAATCATATTACTCCCAAGCTTTATGTGAGGTGACGGCTCGACTTGGGGACTCTATTAGGAATGAAAATCATGCGTAACTTTTTTGCTTCTGTCATGCTGTTGTTCGTGCTTTTCTTGGCGACAGTCAGCCAAGCAGATGATCGCCCCAACATTATCGTGTTTTACACAGATGATCATGGTCACGCTGACCTATCCTGCCAGGGTGTTGTTGATGATATTTGTACTCCCCACGTTGATGCCCTTGCTGGGTCTGGAATTCTGGCAAGGCATGGTTACAGCACGGCACCGCAATGTGTTCCATCACGTGCGGGTTTACTGGTTGGCAAGTTCCAGTCCCGCTTTGGTGTGGAGAGTAACGGGCACACTCTCAACGGATTCAATGCCGAATTGACGATAGCTGAACGCTTGCAGGAAGTTGGCTATATGACGGCTCAATTCGGCAAGTGGCATCTTGGCCCAACTCCAAAGAT
>DAOUPA010000569.1 GCA_030626405.1 Planctomicrobium sp. | reverse complement strand
TCAACCTTGATTTCGACCCAGCGACAGGGAACTGTCTTGCCTCGGTATTCACCCTCTTCCATGCCAACAGAACGAATCTCCAGGATGCGATCCCAAGTGAGAGTCAAATCGCCCCCAGGCGCATTCGGTCTGCGAATGTGTTGTTTGTAAACACCTTTGTATCGCACAAGAGTTCCATCTTCCGGCAACGACCAGACCAGCCCCTGTGCAGAAGCCTGCGCGGCAATACTGGAAACCAAAAGTGTCACAAGCCCCAGGGCAATCACAGAACGTCTCATTCTCAACTTCTCCCGTTGCAGGGCAACTTGAATACTGGAGGATGCCGCTTTCCATGCGTACATGTTACGCACATCACGTGCATCTTCAATCGATTCGACCAAAAAGGTAGCGCGGATTTCGTCTATAGTCTACGAAACAATGAAGACCACAATCCAGACATCAGATTCTTAATGTCGCGAGGATTGTAGGAACAGGGCTATCGAACGAAGTTTGCAGGATATTCCGGTCGTGCGGATCAGGAGCCGATTCCAGTGCAGTTTTCGAATTGAAAATTTGCGAGACAGAACGCGCAATCAATTTCTAAAACTGCTCTAATATCACATCCAAACATGAAACAATGACTGTCGAGTCACCAATATCCGGCGGTCACCGAACATCTTCCCCAAGTTAAGTGAAAACAGACTTCATGAGCGACCGCAGGAACAGCCAAACCGAATTTGAACGTGCATGTAAAGTCATCCCCGGCGGCGTCAACAGTCCTGCTCGGGCGTTTGGTGGTGTGGGCGGGTCACCCGTATTTATCGAGCGTGGGGAGAAACAATACCTCTACGACATCGATGGCAATCGCTACCTCGATTACATCGGCTCTTGGGGTCCACATATTCTTGGGCACTCTCACCCAGCAATTGTGAAAGCGATTGCGGAAGCGCTGCCGGATGGAACAAGTTTCGGAGCACCGACTGTCCGAGAGACGGAACTGGCGGAATTGATCGTTGATGCCGTCCCTTCCATCGAAAAGGTGCGGATGGTGAACTCCGGGACCGAAGCGACGATGAGCGCGATCCGGCTCGCTCGCGGCTACACAGGTCGCGATGTTGTCATCAAGTTTTCCGGCTGTTATCACGGTCACGTTGACAGCCTGCTGGTTCAAGCTGGGTCAGGGGCGCTGACTCTTGGAACACCATCCAGTCCAGGCATCCCAGCCGGATGCACGAGCGATACGCACCTGCTTGAATACAACGACGTCGGCGGTCTGAGTGAGGTCTTTGGAAGCATTGGCGAGCAAATCGCTTGCGTGATTCTCGAACCAGTCGTCGGGAACATGGGCGTGGTCGTCCCGACTCCGGAATTTCTTCAAGCACTGAGAACGCTCTGTACCGAACACGGATCAGTACTGATCTTCGATGAAGTGATGACCGGTTTTCGCGTCGCCTTTGGCGGCGCACAAGAACGATTTGGGATCACTCCCGATTTGACGACTCTCGGCAAAATCGTCGGTGGCGGACTGCCTGTCGGAGCATACGGTGGTCGCGCCGAAATCATGGACGTCATCTCGCCAGTCGGTCCGGTCTATCAGGCAGGAACGTTGTCCGGGAACCCACTGGCAACAGCTTCCGGAATTGCGACATTGAAAGTGTTAAAAGAAACGAACCCCTACCCTGCCCTTGAAGAGAAAACGCAGCGTCTGGTTTCAGGTCTGGACAACATCGCAACGGAACTCGGTATCCCGCACTCGGTCGCTCAGGTCGGAAGTATGTTTACATTCTTCTTCAATCCTGAAGAAGTCACGAACTTTGCAATCTCCTCGAAGAACGACACCGAAATGTTCTCCAAGTATTTCCACGGCATGCTTGATCGCGGCATCTACCTTCCATGCAGTCAGTTCGAAGCGAACTTCGTCGGTGTCGAGCATACCGATGAGGATATTCAAATGACTCTAGTGGCGGCGCGTGAAACCTTCAAAGAACTGGCGACTTGATAAAGCGTGGCGACAGGAAGTGCGGCAAAAACTCAATTTATTTTTCACCTCCAGTTGATTCAGAGTTGAGTTTACGTTCATAATGGGGTGGAAACAGTCCTTGGGTTCGTCAAATTCACTTTCAACTCAATCCATGTCGAAACAGCATCGTGTTGCCTTAATCATTGAAACGTCGAGCATTTATGGTCGGCAGTTACTCGAAGGCGTGATTAAATTCATGCGTTCAAATGGTGAATGGTCCGTTTTTCTTGAGCAGCGCGATCTGACTTCAAACCCGCCGCAGTGGCTCAATGACTGGGACGGTGACGGAATTCTTTCCCGCGCGACAACACGTGAACTCGCAGAAGCGGTTGCGGCAAAAGGGATGCCGCTAGTCGAACTCACAGACCGCCGTGAGGATCTTGGTTTCCCACACGTCTGGGCTGACGACGCTGAAATTGGAAACATGGCTGCCGACCACTTACTTGATCGGGGCTTCCGCCATCTGGCATTCTGTGGTTTTACTGATGAGGCCTGGTCGGATCGCCGACTGATTGCCTTCACTGAGGTCGTTACCAAACGCCTTGACAAACCGAAGGTCTATCAGTCCCCCTGGCTGGGAGCTATCTCTCGTCCTTGGGAGGAAGAACAGCAACACCTCACGAACTGGCTTCAACAACTTCCCAAACCAATTGGGATTTTCGCCTGCAACGATGTTCGAGGACAGCAGATTCTCAACGCATGCCTTGATCACGAAATTGCCGTGCCTGAAGAAGTTGCGGTTTTGGGAGTCGACAACGACGAAATTCTCTGCCAGTTGTGCAGCCCTCAACTCTCCAGCATTATCCCCAATCCAGAACTTGTGGGCTATCGCGCCGCCGAATTGCTGTCCCAGATGATGGATGGAAAAACAGTCAGTCAACGCGAATTGCTCATCAAGCCGATCGGAATCAAAACACGACAAGCAACAGATGTTGTTGCAATAGAAGACCAGACAATCGCCGCGGCCTTAAGATTTATTCGAGAGAACGCCTGCGATGGTATTTCTGTCGACGATGTACTGAATACAGTGCCAATCTCTCGCAGTTCACTCGAACGCAAAATGCGAAAATATCTGAACCGTTCACCGCAACAGGAAATCCGTTCGGTCCAGGTGAAACGCGCTCAACAATTGCTCTCAGAAACCGATCTCCCGATGGACCGAATCGCTGGTATGTGCGGCTTCCAACACCCGGAATATATGCATGTCGTCTTCCGCAGGGAACTCAACCTCACTCCTGGTTCATTTCGACGAACAACGCTTCCGTAGGATTGTTGTTTTGTGTGGATCAAGCTGATCGAGAATCTCTTTTATGATTGGCTACTCTTGCTTGAGTGGGCGACTCACAAAGCTCTCATCTATCCAGTCTCAAATTTCCGGCAATTTCTGCGTCACGCGTGATCAGTGCAGTACACATGTTGGGCAGTTTAGTTATTCAATGGAAGGGAATGAAAATTCTTGAAACTGACTGTTACAACCGGAATTCTTTGTAAGTGCGTAATTTTCGATACAGATAGACGACGATCCATCCCATTGATTAGCGTCATGCTCTGCGGAATTTGAATGGACTCGAAGGATCGAAAATGAGACTCAAGATTCAAGCTTTATGTATATTACTCTTTTGTGGAATCACCCAGGCTGGTGAAAGTTGTGTCGAACCTGTTTTGGGGTGTGATTCGTGTTCGACTGCGGGAGCTTGTGATAGCCTGGAGTGCTTTGACGGGGCTCTTTCTTGTGATGGCTTACTCGCCGGTATTCTCGAATCCCAGAGTTTGATCCAGAAAAGCGATCACAAATTTGACAATTTCATCAGCCCGATGACGAATCTGGTCTTTTTTGAAGACCCACGAACGTTGACCGAAGCCCGGTTCATTTTCGTTAATCAGACAGTTCCAAATGAACTTTTCGGAGGCGATGTTCAACTGTATGCAATGCATATTCGCCTCGCTCTGAGCGAAAACCTCTCATTCATCGCAGCAAAAGATGGATTCATTGTTTCCGACAACCCTCTTCTGGATGATGGTTGGGCGGATGTTGCTGCAGGATTGAAATACAATCTTTATAAGGATGCCTGCACACAAACGATTCTCAGCGTTGGGGCATCATTCGAACTTCCCGTCGGCAGCACGCGGTCTCT
>DAOUPA010000779.1 GCA_030626405.1 Planctomicrobium sp. | reverse complement strand
TGGAAGCTGGTCTGCATCCTTTCGGCTATCGTGCGGCGTATTCCTACAAGCGGGACCAGTTCCGCCGCTCGCTCCATCCGGCGAACCTCGGGTGCGGCTGTTTCGGCGAATGCTTTTATGTCATCAGCCTGCAGCCGCCCGTGTGGGCCGCTTCCCTGCACCACTGCAAGATCCACACCCAAATCGTCCGCCACCCGGCGAGCCGCCGGAGTAGCTGCTATTTTCACACGTCCAGTAAGGGATGGTGTCGCTTCGAGATATGCTTCTATATCGTCCTTCGTTACACGTCCGCCCTTAACAGGAACATATGCCAGGTTGATGCCCAGAGACTGAGCCATGCGTGCTGCTACAGGTGACGCTGTCACGGGTTCTGCAACTCCCGGTAGGACCTTGGTAGGAATTTCCTCTTCAACGACTTGAGAGGGCTCCTCTTCCGCTGGAATTGCTTCTTTTGTCATCACAATACTCTCTGGTGGCAGATCACCCTCCGATTCGCCTTCAGCCAGAATATAAGCAATAACTGTTGTGACCGGCACAATATCCCCAGGTCCAACGCATACCCTTGCCAGGGTGCCGGTTGCGGGGGCTGGGACTTCGATGGCGACCTTGTCCGTTTCAACCGTCAGAACGGACTCATCCAATTCAATGTGATCCCCATCGTTTTTCAGCCACTCAACGACCGTGGCAGTTTCCTGATCCATATCGAATTTCGGCATGAGAAATGGTGTTGGCATAAATCGAAGCTCCATAACCTTTTTAGTATTGGTTTGAAACGATCCTTCGAATTTCTCTTGCGATGTCCTCCCCAAAGAGGAATACACGCTCATCCCGGATCATTTCTTCCCGTAATGCCGCGCGAACAGCTTCAGCGTATGTTATCTCAGGCATATACAAACTCCGTTAGGGTCTCCACATCAGGTTCGGGAGAAGATTCGGCAAACTCCACCGCTTCGTTAACCACTTTCTGAGCATCAAAGGCGATTTTTTCAACGCTCTCGTCGGTCAAGACACCTGCTCCTTCTAGGCGCTCCCGGAATCGGTCAATCGGATCAATCTTGCGCCATTCATCAATTTCTTCTTTTGTTCGGTACAGATTTCGATCGCTCTTGGAGTGTCCAAAATAGCGGTACGTCTCGGCTTCGACCAGTACCGGACCTTCGCCGCTGCGTACATGACCAATTGCATCTTGCATGGTTTCATAGATCAAAAGCAGGTCATTCCCATCAATGTAATGCCAAGCCATTCCATAACCATCGGCGCGTTGGGCAATCGGTAGTTTTGCGGTCGCACGGTGAACCTGCATCGACATCCCGTATTGATTGTTCTCGCAGACGAACAACACCGGCAATTTCCACAAAGCGGCCATATTCAGCGACTCGTGAAAGATACCCTCATTGGCAGCCCCATCCCCAAATACGACCACAACTATTTGCTCCGCCTGCTGCATCTGGAGAGCCAGACCTACTCCAACAGCCAACGAAAGCCCCCCGCCAACAATCCCATTTGCGCCTAAGTTGTTGGCCTCAATATCGGCAATATGCATCGAACCGCCACGACCGCGGCAGTACCCGCCCTCCTTACCCAGAAATTCTGCC
>DAOUPA010000698.1 GCA_030626405.1 Planctomicrobium sp. | reverse complement strand
TGACATCAATGAGCAAGGAACAATTCGTTGACCGGATTCCAGACCAGTCCCTGATTGAAGGCGATCAGGGCAGCATGACCGGAAACGAAGGGATCGTGTCAACTCGGCTTCAGGCAACCCGCGGAAGTAAAGGCGATTACGCTCTGGTGTACAGCGCCAACGGACGCGACATCTCTGTAAGAATGAGCCGATTGTCGGCTCCCAAAATGAACGCATTCTGGTTCAACCCCCGCAACGGCAAGTGGCGAGTCCAAGAGAACGAAACCACCGAGCAGAAACCGTTCATGGAAAACATTCCCAGCGGTCCCGACGCACCGATCAGAAAGTTCGATCCCCCCGGCTCTGCCAAAGATGGCAATGACTGGGTACTGGTACTGAAGCTCGCGGAGTAGACGTTTCAATAACGCTCAGTATGCCCACTCTGCTTTCGCGATGTGGGCATGGCACAAATCCCACCTCGCCATCCCGTTAATGCTGCATACACTTACTTCGTCCACTTAGCACCGGGTGAATCACCCGGTGGCTCAAAACGCATTGAGATTTCTCACCGCATTGAGCAATGATGTTGCTATTGACGCTTGCGGTTTCCCCCCGGTCTGAATGAGGGAGAGTTGATATGGCGGTGCCACTCGAACGACCCGCTAATCAACATACCGCCCCGGTTCATCGCCCGCCATTACTTCACCGAGTACCCAGCATTTGGAGCCGGTTTTTTCGATTTGTTTTTGGGCTTCTGCGGCAGCATCGGGGTGAATGGCGATGACGAGGCCGACTCCCATGTTGAAGACGCGGTACATTTCTTCGCAGTCGATGTCGCCTAACTTCTGAATCCAGTTGAAGATCTCTGGGGTTTCGATTGTGGAGCGTTTAACTGCTGCTTGCAGGCCGGTCGGCATGATGCGACCGACGTTTTCGGCGATGCCGCCGCCGGTGATGTGAGCGATGCCGGTCAGGTTGGCTTTCGTTGTTTCGTTATTCTTGAGTGCCGCGACAAGTTCGGCGTAGATTTTCGTAGGGGTGAGCAGTGCTTCGCCGACGGTGCAGCCGAGGTCTTCGACGTAGCTGTCGATTTCCAGATTGCCGACTTCAAAGACGGCTTTCCGGACGAGGCTGAAGCCGTTGGAGTGTAAGCCGTCTGAGGCAACTCCCAGCAGGACATCGCCAGCGGTGATCGAGGTGCCATCGAGGAGTTCGTCTTTCTCGACTACGCCGACACAAAAACCAGCCATATCGAAATCTCCTTCCGAGTACAGGTCCGGCATGATGGCGGTTTCTCCACCAAGCAGGGCTGCACCGGCATCGACGCAACCATCGGAGACACCTTTGACTAGTTCGGCAATGAGATCGGGGTCGTCTTTTGGCAGTGCGAGATAATCGAGAAAGAAGAGCGGTTCGGCACCGATACATAAGCAGTCATTGACGCACATGGCGACCAAGTCGATTCCGACGGTATCGAACTTCTTCGCCTTAATCGCAACTTTCACCTTCGTTCCAACGCCATCTGAGCCGGAAACGAGGACCGGGTCGCGGTAGGAATTGTTGTCGCCCATCAAGCGGAACAACCCGGCAAAACCGCCAGTCAACGGCATCACGCGGTCGTTTTGCGTCCGTTTGAGGAGCGCTGGAATTCGCGTCATCGCTTCTGCATAGGAATCGAGATCGACACCGGAATCTTTGTAGGAAATCGCCATGACTTGTGATCCGTAAGGGGATGAAATCCGTTCAGGTCAGTACAGTCTAAGTTGAACGCAATGAATCACAACCGATCTGAGTTCCCATCAATACGATGTTTTGAGATTTCACGAAAGTTCCTTACACTCTGGCTCGAATGGAAGGAGATAATCAGCCACACATGAACAAGACCGAAGAACAGACAACTCCTCTGGATCGCATACTCGCCAAGCCGATGTTCATTCTGACATTGGTCTGGTTGGGGGTTGCAGGTGTCGCGATGCATCTGCTGGGGGACTTTGAAGGTCGTTATCTCAATGTAGCGATTGGCTGTGGTGTCGTATTGCTGCTGTTGTGGTTGGCCTTTATTGCAGAAGCAGTGATTCTGTGGCGATCAGGTGCGGGCCAGTTACGTCAGCACGTGAAAATTTGCCTGTTTCCTCCACTTCGACTTGGAGGACGAGATCACCTGAGCGGCAAAACGGTCTGGATTCCAGGCATGGGCTGGCAGACTGTCACCGATGAACTTGCGTATGAAATCGATATTAAACTCAGCTATGCAATGATTGCTATTGCACTGCTCGTGTTGCCTTTGTTGGCGGTGGAATTTTTCTATTTTGATGTAATTGCACAAGTGCGTGCCTACGGTCTTGGTATTCAGTTGGCGCAGGCGTTTATCTGGTTTGCGTTTGCTGCTGAATTCATTTTAATGATTTCGTTGGTCTCGAACCGTCTTGTTTTCGTAAAGAATCACTGGCTCGATCTGGCGATCATCTGCCTGCCGACGATTGCGTTCATGCGAGTCTTCAGGCTGGGAAGCGCTGCTCGACTGACACGGCTTTCGAAAACCGCCCGCGTATTTCGCTTGAGAGGTCTGGCGATGCGTGCCTGGCGAGCGATTCTCATTCTTGAAATCGTAGACCGTCTTCTGCATCGTAAACCGGAGAAACGGCTTTGTTTGCTGGAGAATCAAGTCTCCGATAAGCGGGAAGAGATTGAGGCTCTGGAGGAGGAAATCATGGTCATCGAACAACGGCTTGCAGCCAACGGAAAATCTGTGGATATGCCTTCCACCGGGTAGACTGAGATCCTGTGTGGT
>DAOUPA010000123.1 GCA_030626405.1 Planctomicrobium sp. | reverse complement strand
TCTTTCGATGGCCGATCAAACCGGCTTTTCATCGCTTCACTACTTCACGATATTCACTCTGCGGAAAGTTATCGCAATTTGGCAAAACGGGTCAATATGTCAAATGTTGAGAGGCACACTCCAAGCATGTGGCAAAACAAAATAAGTTACTTCAAGTTCTTCGTGGAACCCGATATTCTCTTGATCGAGATGTCCAATACTGGACGACGAAACCTTCACCAGCACCCTCTTTAAAAATTGCCAGATCAATGGAAATCCTTCCTGCTATTGACCTTAGAGACGGAAAGTGTGTTCGTCTTCGCCAGGGTGACTACTCTCGTGAGACGATTTTCGGCGACGATCCAGTCGCGATGGCGAAGCGTTGGGAAGACGCTGGCGGGCAGCGGCTTCACCTTGTCGACCTCGACGGAGCCAAAGCAGGGGCACCGGAAAACATTGACGTCATTCGCAATATCTTGCAGGCTGTTAAAATTCCTTGCCAGTTGGGAGGCGGCATTCGCAGCGAAGAGACCGTGAAAACCATGCTGGAAGAGATCGGTCTCGACCGGGTCATCATCGGAACGCAGGCACTCAAACAACCTGAATGGTTTAAAGAAATTGTGAAGAAGTATCCAGACCGCGTTTGTCTGGGGCTGGATGCTCGTGACTCGATGGTCGCGACTGAAGGCTGGCTGGACGTTTCAAAGACTTCTGCTCTTGAGCTTGCAAAAGAGTACGTCGGATTGCCGCTGGCAGCCGTGATCTACACAAACATCGCAAACGATGGAATGATGCAGGGGATTGATGACGTCACCCTCAACGACTTCGTACTGCTCGCTGAAATGGGGCTGAAAGTGATCGCCTCTGGAGGTGTGACGACGATTGAGGACATCAAAAAGTTGAATGATATCGCTCTCGAACACCCGAATCTGATTGGTACTATCACCGGTCGAGCGATCTACGAAGGGACTGTCAGCCTCAAAGAAGCTGTCCGCCTGACACAATGACGCGGCCGTCAATCGGCAATCAAATAAGACCTGAGCGATTCAACCACGAGCATTGCACGTGTTTGGAAAATGCTGTTCTTCGAAGGGCGGCCAACAGGCTCGACGGTCGTTTTCAATAATACTTTTTGGGTCCCTGCAACTTTATCGTTCTTGGGTATGTCGTGGAATTCAATGTGAATTTGCAACGGTTGGCGATCCGGTTTGCTTCCCCAACCACCGAACAGTCCCGGCGCACCCACTTGCAACAGCAAAGCATCTTCTTTGACATGGATGATTTTCGCCATATTGTCGTGAACGTACCCTTTTAGTTTTGTTGGTAACATTGAACTGGCGACGCAGGTGACAATTTCCACTCGGTGGACCCACTGTTTATTGATTTCCTCTCGCCCGAAGTTTGGTAATTCCTTGAGTTGACGTGTGGCACGATGACAGGTTTTATTCCGTCCTGATTTCTTCGCATCATAGAGCGCTTGGTCGGCTCGCTTAATGACGGATTCCGGAGTGTCGCCAATCTCGACTTGTGATACTCCAAACGAAGCAGTGACACTCAATTCTTCGCGGCTCGCAATCTTGGCATTCATAATTGCGCGTCGCACACGGTCAGCTCGTTCAAGAGCAGTTTCAAGTGGAGTCTCTGGGCACAAGATGACGAATTCTTCCCCACCATAACGACCAACAATTTCTCCAGAATAGAGTTCGTCCTGAATAAATCGAGCGATGTCGACGAGAACACGATCTCCAACGGCATGTGAGAGCTGGTCGTTTATCGATTTGAAATGATCAATATCGAGAAATACGATGCTAAACGGAATGGTTGGTTCCTCTTCCCACTTACTGAAGACCTGTTTGATTTTCTCATCGAGTTCTCCGCGATTGACAAGCCCGGTCAATGCATCGTGCGTCGCTGCGAGTTGCAACTTTCGAAATTGCCCTCGGTGTTTTTTCGACTGGTTACCATCACAGACTAGCTCTGCGACAGCGACAACTTTTCCATTGTCGTTAAAAATAGGAACCGCTTGAACGTCAAATTCTCGATCAGTTCCTTCATCATCCTTCAACTTCAAACTGTGGCACTGTGGCTTAGCTTCAGTAAATGCGATTTCAATTGGATCATCTTTACCAGTCGATGAAGCAACGATCGAACGGTGCCAGGGATGCCCGATTAAATCTACTGCTGGAAACCCGAACAACCTTGCTGCCCCGGCGCTCCATGTCACAACCCGTCGAGATTCATCCACAATATAAAATGCGTCGTACAAGCCATCGAGGAAATGAAGATATTGGAACAGCTGACAGATGCTGCCCATGTTGGCTTTAGCGGTGTCTGAGACCGGGGCATTGGCACGCACAGCAGCCTCGGCTGCTGATTCATCATCAAGAACAGCCGCTTCACCACTTTTCAACCAACGTTCCAATGCTGCAACAACATTCCGATCGAAATTCTTTTCGGATTGATCGTGCAAGATATCCAAAGCGTCTTTTTCACTGAACGCTGGTCGATAAGGTTTGGCGGACGTTAATGCTTCGTATGCGTCGGAAACTGCGAGAATTCTCGCCCCTAGGCTGAGCACAATTTCATGGTTCTGAAGATTCGTCTCGAAATCAACGCCATGCGCCTGGGCAACAATATCAATGAGATCGGGATTCACTCGACACGCCTGCAATAGCTCAACCGCAACTCGATGGTGAGTTGTAATGTAGTCCGCCTCGTCAGGACTTAGCTTACCCGGCTTATGTAACAAGTGATCGGGGATACCAATCTTTCCGATATCGTGAAGTAACGATGCAACTTCGATGAGACGAAGATCACCACTTTCCCAACCGAGACGCGAGCCAATCCCAACACTGATCAACCCTACACGACGTGAATGTTTGAGTGTGTCGATATCACGAAAATATGTCGCCGAGAGAAGACGACGCAAAACTTGCGAATTGATGATCTCGTCAATGGGATTGTTCGATGCAGCCCCCTCAACTGTTTTCACAATCTCAACAAGAGAGTTCAGAATCCGCGAGGACTCCATGGGATGAGAGTTGAGGTAACTCGTCGCGGGCGAATCTGCCGAGGAGAAAGACAACATGATGGAGGTGACCCCTTCCTGAGATCGGATCGACTGGGTAACGTTTTATTGCTGTCTTGAACCCTATGTCAGGAAGCGAGTTGGTCAACTTTTCAAACTGATCAATCTTCAGACCCTGCAACAACGGTTACGGTCGTACCAGATGCTTGCCGTTCAACCCAGAGATTCAACATCGCACCTCCAGAGAGAATCGTTACAACCGCTAATTTCTGACTTTCCACAATGATTGCGGGAATAAATCAGAGTCGCCAGATCTCTATGCTTCTAGCAAAGCACATTTTTGTCTCCTCCGCAAATTTCACTGTTGTGGAACTCCCGCCCCTTTCAGCTTGATCCCTAGCCTCTTATGAGCGGCTTGAGATTGATGATTCGTGTGACTTCGGCATCAAGGACGCGTTGAGAAACATGAGCAATTCAACTTTTGGGATATTGGCAGATTTTGTTGCCGTTTTGCATATCGCTTATGCTGGAACAATTGTTCTGGGACTGTTTTTGATCCTGTGTGGATACGTCATGCGGTGGAATTGGGTCTACAACCCATGGCTGCGATCCGTTCACCTCATCATGATCCTGATCGTGGTCGCCGAAGCCTGGCTGGGGGTGACTTGCCCCTTAACCACTTGGGAAATCGAACTCCGCAATCTCGCAGACCAACCCTTTGACGGACACAGCGGCCTCGCCAAATCAATTCATTTCCTGCTGTTCTTTGACGCACCATGGTGGGTCTTCACAGCGTGTTACACGGTCTGCGGATTTTTGATCATCCTCACCTTGGTCCTTGTTCCGCCATGTTGGAAAAAGCCGCAAGAACCCGCACAGCAAATCTGGTGAGCGTGATCAGTTCCTCACCACTACCTTACAACGCGTTCGATCTGATCGATGTGTAAAACAACTTGCGTCTTAATGAACTGATCAGGTGAAGCTTTGAATCGTTTGCGGTTTTGAGCAGTCGTGAATAAATAGAGCCGTTCATCATAGAATGCGCCATATTGAATCTTCCCTGAAACAGCACGATCTGTTTCCCAAACCACGACCGGATCACAACCAAGAAATTGCGGGACGTAACGCTCGGGTGTTTGCTTGAATTTGTCGAGATACTCAGCACTGGAGAAATAATATCGCTGCCCTTTGTATTCAGATTGAAACTGAAGAGTACCCTTTTCCCAACGTCGCGAACTCCAAAGGTTCACAGGACAGTAGCCGCCAAGCATGACTTCATTGACAGACGCAGGTTTTACAGACTCCGTTTTCCCAGCTAATGAATCCGGAACTGGCTGTTTTTTTACAGCTTCTCGACTTGCCAGAAGATCCGCATATCGCGTGCGAGCACGAGTCATCAAACTCAGGTAGTCGTTCGAACTTCTGAATCCGGTTGATTGAAGGATTTCTTTTCCATTTGGCTCGATAAAGAGATCGGTTGGCAAACTGGTGATGCCAAATCGAGTCGACAAGTGGGGATAATGCTTGACATCAATTTTGACCGCAACCACAGATGATCTGAGCTGTTGTCTCACCTGCTGATTAGGGAAAACTCTTTGGTCCATCTGGCGACACGGTCCACACCAGTCGGCATAAAAATGACAAAGAATTGGGCGATTTGTTTCTTCCGCAATTTCCCGAGCCTGATTAAGATCGGTGTACCAGATTTGATCTGCCTGACTGCGAGAACTACCACTGTGTAAAATTGCCGTAACAGTGAGTCCCAAAAGTAGAATCTTCTTCATCTTAACCTCGTTAATTAAGGTGAGCGGAACGTCTGGGGTGTATTGTGGATGGCTTAAAGTGGTTCCTAGAAGAGTTATGTCGGCTAGAACTGCCGGTTCAGATTGGGAGGAATTTGCGCTTCGGCACTTCGCGACATTTTTCTAAATCAGAACGACATGTCACGCAAGTGAGGGCAATTGAAACACTTGTACGGGTGAGCAAACTCAAAGAGACCAGGGGAGAGTGAGCGGCGTTCATGCGTCGATGAAACTAAGCCCGATCATTTTTCGATCATCAGGAGCATTTGGGAAACTGGTCCGCATGCATCTTTGCGTGAACATCAACATTCCCTCGACCGAAAACCAATTTGCACGGGCACATAAAGCATATAAATGCTCAAGACAAATGCTGGAATCAAAAGAACATTCTTCCAAGCTGTTTCTTGCCTTCGCCGGGATTCTGTTGGCTGTGGGGACGCTCATGGTGTACAGCGCCAGCATGAGTTCCCGATCCGCAAATGCGGAACAGACCTACTTATTTAAGCACGCCACCTTTCTTGGCCTGGCGCTTTTGTCTGGGGCGATTGCATCTCAAATCCCATCTTACTTTTGGTATCGCCTCACTCCATTTCTCTACATTGTCAGTGTCGTCTTGTTAATCGCCGTTCTCGCTCCAGGAGTTGGTCACAGAGTCAACGGAGCACAGCGGTGGTTACGGCTAGGGTCAATCTCCATTCAACCATCGGAAATATTAAAACTCACCGTCCCATTGATCGTTTGCCGCTTCCGATTTGATCGTGAGGGAAATATGAGTTCTTCGCGGTTTGGTCAAACCCTCATTCAACTCTTCCTGATTGGAATTCCTCTGGGACTGGTGCTGATTGAACCCGATCTGGGAACTACGGTTTTCGTTGGAGTCACCGCGACAATCGCTTTATTTTTGTCAGGCTGGCCACTGCGATATTTCATTTTCATTGCCTCGCTCGCAATTCCAGCAATCGCAGGGCTGATCACCTTACGTCCTTATCAACTGGCTCGCGTGCAGGGATTCATTCAAACCTGGACGAATCCAGATGCCGCTCCGTATCAGGTGCAACAGTCACTCACCACGCTGGGAGTGGGAGGGTTGCAAGGAGAAGGCTTGGGGCGTGGTTGGCAGAAACTGAGCTTTCTTCCCGAAGCGAATACCGACTTCATCTTTTCAGTCATCGGCGAAGAACTCGGCCTGCTGGGAACGCTTGGCGTCATTACATTGTGGTTGGGTCTCTATTTGAGCGGACTAAAAATCATCCGGAGTTCCCGTCGAATCTCCTTCGAGTCGGTCGTTGCCACGACACTTCTGACGCAACTCGTGCTTCAGGCTGCGATGAACGTTGCTGTTGTGACTGCAATGGTTCCCCCCAAGGGGATTTCCCACCCGCTGATCAGTTACGGGGGGAGTAATCTTGTGATCAGCGTGACGGCACTCGGCATGATTCTCAGCCTCGCGAGAAACGGTACTAAATCTCCTGCTCCAGAGAATTACCAAGCAGTCGAAACGCCTAAATCGATTCTGCCCTAGCGATCCGGTTGGTTGCGAAATACCATTTTGCACTATGACTTTTGTAGTTTCGTTTCATTACGCTTACCGGGAGCCATCGATGCAGACCGCTCGCATGCTCAGTTTGTTGTTTTTCTTTCTTCCAACGTTGTCAGGCACGATCAGCTGTGGCGAAGAAAGTCCCGCACCGGAAGATGTTTTCAACCAAAGAATACTACCCATCTTTCGATCCGCGGAACCTTCAAGTTGTGTGCAATGCCATCTCGCGAGTGTCGACCTCAAGAACTACATCTTTCCGAGCCACGAGAAGACATTTTTGTCGCTTCGGGACCAAGGCTTGATCGACCTGAAAGCTCCGGCGAATTCGAAGATCCTCAAGCTCATCCAAATGGGGAACAAGGATTTAGACGAAGGTGCAAAACTCATTCACGAAAAAATGCGACGCATGGAAGCAAAGGCATTCGCCGCCTGGATCGAAGCATGTTGCGACGATGTAGCACTTCGCAATCTTCCAAAACTTTCCACAGAAGAGCTTGCAAAACCAAGCGCCCCTGACGCGGTCATCCGCCATGCCCGTAAGAGTCGAATCGTTGACTCTTTTGCGAGGAACATCTGGTCGCAGCGGATGAGATGTTTTCCTTGTCACACTCCGCACGAAATCGATCCTGAAAATCCACGCCACGCCGTTGCCATTAAAAAGCAAAAAGAACTCAAAGAAAAATATGGCGACCAGATGCAGCGGCTCAACATCTTCCGAAAAACACCTGAAGAAACTTTGGACTTTCTGATCACCTCAAGTAGCCAGACCAACTCAGGCAGCTTGCCACTCCTCAATTTGAAGGACCCACGCAACAGCTTAATCATATTGAAGCCGACTGCGAAACTTCCACACAAAAAACCTGATGGAACCTTTACAGATCCATCTTCCGTCGTTCCGGTCTCTCATATGGGAGGCCTGAAAATGCACCCAAATGATCAGTCCTACAAATCGTTTGTTGCCTGGATCAGCGATTACGCCAAGACGGTCAACGGGGATTATCAAACGGTCAACGAACTCCCCGCGGACAATTGGATTCCATCAAAACTCATTCTTAAGCTGAAGGAGACTCCCAAAGAATGGAAAGTTGGCACACCTGTGCAATTGCTACTACATCAGTGGAATAAAGATCAAAAACGCTGGAATGAATCTGCCACTGCGTTCACTCAGGGAACCGTCACGCCGCGAGGAATAGTGAACGGAGCCTTGTTCATATTAGGCCATGGTCGATCGTCAGAGACAACATCAGCCAACAAAGAAGACGGACTTCCGAGCGGGCCGTTTCTTGTCCAGGTTTACCTCGACAAGAAGAATCGCCTCGAAGCCGACCCAACCATTATGCTGGGAGACGACGATTTCTACGGTTCCACAGAACTCGACACTAAACGATGGCGCGAAGGGTTCAAAACAGGAAAAATCATCTCTGCAAAGAAACTTCAACTAGGTCGTTGATCGCGTGAGGCCTGCTAAAAAGCGTTTGCATGCTTCTGCATTTCTTGCCGAATTTTCGATGCCAGGGAGAAGACCAATCATACAATAGTGTCCCGACAGAAAAGGGGAGCAAGTTCTCCTCTCCTGGGTGGACTTGCGTTTACTTCGTTGAGTGGATCGGCGATATTGGTGCCATGACGTAATCAACGTGGGCTTTTTAATTCCAGCCCTTGATCAGATCATCACTTTTTTTGTGACAAGAATCTCTTGGGACATTATTTTCGCATGGCAAACGAACTCCGTCGACCGATTGCTTCTCGACAGTCTGCCTGGGCTTCGGCCGTTGCCCGTCGCCTGGCGAAGTGTGGTATCCGCCCCAACGTCATTTCGGGGTTCAGTTGTCTCTTCGCCGGAATTGCAGGCATCAGTATTGCAATGACCAATCAAGTTGATACGCATCTTGAGCAAAACGTGTGGCTGGTTGTTGCCATTCTGGGAATTCATCTTCGTCTACTTTGCAATTTATTCGATGGTATGGTCGCGATTGAAGAGGGACAAAAAACAGCCTCTGGTGCCCTGTTTAATGAACTGCCTGACCGATTCTCTGATGCCTTTATCCTTGTTGGAGCAGGGTACGTTGCTTCAGCCTCCATGCGAATCCCTGAGCTAGGCTGGCTGGCGGCAGTACTTGCAGTGGTGACCGCGTATGTACGAGCACTCGGAGGATCGATCGGTGCTCAGCAGCAGTTTATCGGTCCAATGGCGAAGCAACACCGCATGGCGTTGATCACATTTGCCTGCGTTGTCACTATTGTCTTGAACTTCACCGGCGTCAACTTTCCGGTGATGCACTGTAGTCTTGTGCTTGTTTCGCTCGGATGTTTAGTAACAATCTTTCGTAGAACACAGAGAGTGATTCGGGAATTGGAAACGGAATGATCCAGTCCGCTTTAGCAATGATAACGAGGCTCTTCACCGGGGCCACACCACTCTGGAAGGGATGCCAGCCGGAGATACGCCCACGTATCTATTTCGCAAATCACACCAGTCACTTTGATGCCCTCGTTCTCTGGGCCAGTCTGCCTGGGGAAGTCAGATCTCTCACTCGCCCCGTGGCAGCTCGCGATTATTGGGAAGAGGGTTTCTTTCGAAATTACATTGCCTCAAATATTTTCAATGCGATCTTAATTGAACGCAAGCGCCCCACGCGCAGTAACAATCCGATTGAGACCATGCTGAATGCAATCGGTGAGCAGGGTTCGCTGATTGTCTTTCCGGAAGGAGGGCGTTTTTCTGGTCCTGATCCGGTGGAGTTCAAGAGTGGATTGTTTCATCTGGCAAAAAAACGTCCCGACATCGAACTCGTTCCGGTCTTGCTGGATAACCTGAATCGCATTTTGCCCAAGGGCGAGATGTTACCGCTTCCACTTATTTGCAGCGTTGTTTATGGAGCACCGATGCACCTGGAACCGGGCGAACCGAAGAAGGTTTTTCTCGCCAGGGCCAGGCAGGCGGTGATGGATTTAAGAGAACCTTCGCATGGAAGTCATTCATCATGAAGCTTGATCAGGAACTCATGTGGCTCACCGGAGGAGTTGTTGGGCTACTTGTAATTGCCAGCCTGATTGGCTGGTGGCTTGCCGCGCGAGCACAAAGCGACTCAACACGAGAAGTGATTGCGAACCTGAATGCTCGCACCCGCGCCTGGTGGTACATGACCGCTGTGTTTGTTCTGGCGTTGGCATCGGGAGGCATCGGTTCCATTGTCCTGTTTGGAGTGACCTCTTTCCTCGCGCTACGAGAGTTCCTCACACTGACTCCAACCAGAGCCGGAGATCACCGGGCACTTTTCTGGGCCTTCTTTATTGTGACTCCCGTGCAGTACGTGTTGCTTGGTGTTGGATTCTATGGTCTGTTTACAATCTTCATTCCGGTCTATGTCTTTCTCATCTTGCCGATCCGAACCGCCGCTGCTGGTGAGACTGAAAACTTTTTGCAACGGATTGCCAAAATTCAGTGGGGGCTGATGATCTGCGTCTACTGCTGTAGTCACGCTCCCGCGATCCTGACCATGCTCGACATCCCAGGCTACATCGGTGAGAACGGGAAATTGCTTTACTTTTTCGTCTTGATCTGCGAACTCAGCGATGTCCTTCAATACGTATTCGGGAAACTCTTTGGCAAACACAAGGTCTCGCCAGTCAGTCCCAACAAAACCTGGGAGGGATTGATCGGCGGAGTGGCAGTCACGGTTGGAATTGGATCAGCTTTGTGGTGGGCGACTCCCTTCTCACCATTGCAAGCGGCTGGAATGACTCTGGTGATTTGCCTGATGGGATTTGGTGGTGGACTGGTGATGTCTGCGATCAAGCGAGATCGAGGCATCAAGGATTGGGGAAATGCAATACGCGGACATGGTGGGATTTTAGATCGGATCGACTCGCTCTGTTTCGCCGCACCCGTCTTCTTCCACCTGACCCGCTATTATTTCATGAATTGAAAAACTCTACGGTGATGATGGATCTTTGTTCTGAAGAATCCATCTTGAAGGCGATTCCTTGTTCTCCTGAAGACCCACTGTGCCCCTCGCCCTACTTTTCGAAAATCACTGAGCAGCGTGGATCTCAAGAAACACAGTTTCCCAAAGGCCACCGGGGAGATCGATTTGGGCGATTGGATCGAACGAAAGTGAAAACTGCAGCCGGTTAAAACTGGCTAAATGCTCCGTGACATCGAACTTCAAAGGATCGCTTGAGCATGGTTTCACGGTATTGGTATTGATCGAAAAATCAGTGACTTCTCCAGTACCGTTGGGGATGTGAATCATGACGCGGTCTTGCGGTTCCAGACCGGAGGGCAAATGAAAGTTCCGACAGAAGCAGGCGGTTCCAGCGACTTCCCCGAACAATTGTCTCCAATCCATCGGCATTGAGAACTGCCCAAACTCGCCGGACTCTGCATCTGGTCGCAGAATCTCCCAAGGGCCCTTCAGGCGAATTCGATGTACTGCTGACTCATTCACTCGCTTGAATTCCTTGTTCGCCAAGTAACTGTTGCAGGTGCTTCGCAAGTTCTGTACCTGGAACTTCGACTTGGTCGCCACTCTCCAGATCCTTGACGGTCCAGACTCCTTTCTCGAATTCATCTGGCCCAGCGAGGACAATGGCGCGGAACCCTTTTCGATTTGCGTATTTGAATTGATTTTGGATTTTCTTAGCTTGCGGATAGACTTCCGTTGCAATCCCGGCTGCTCGAAGTTTTCGTCCGATGCTTAAGTATTCCCCGACTCGGCCCTTGTCGAACATCGCCACCAACACTTGTGCGGGTGTCGATGCAGAGTCGACGAGCCCGAGTTCTTCCATGGCAGCCAAAAGTCGATCCAGTCCAAGGCTTGCACCGACGCCAGGCAGTTTTTCTTTCGTGAAAAGTCCGGCAAGGTTGTCGTAGCGACCGCCGGAGCAGACGCTGCCAATCCCTGGAAGGTCGGTGAGGAAGGTTTCGTAGATGGTTCCGGTGTAATAGTCGAGACCGCGTGCGATGGAAACATCCAGCGCGATACGGTTCTCTGCGATGCCTGCAATCTGACAAACTTGAAATAGCTCGCGAAGTTTCTCGACGCCCAATTGCCCGCGCTCGTTGCCATCCAGAAGCGTTTCCACCTGAGACAATATCTTCGCAGGTGTTCCTTCGATTTCTGCGAAATTGAGAACTTGTTCGGCGCTTTCGCTTGTGACACCAACACTCTCGACCATTTCTCTGAGCACCTTGTCTCGCCCGATTTTCGTCAGCTTATCCAGAGCACGCAACAGACCGACAGAATTCTCGATGACTCCGAGTTTCTCCAACAAACCATTCAGGAGTTGACGATGATTGATGCGAATTGTGAACCGTTCGAACCCGATGGCTTCCATCAAGTCGTGAATCACGAGCAGAGTTTCGATATCAGATGCGTTTGCGTCGGTGCCGATAGTGTCGAAGTCGCACTGAATGAACTCGCGATAGCGACCTTTCTGCGGCTTCTCTGCGCGCCAGACCTGACCAATGTGATACCGCTTGAAAGGTGTTCCGAGTTTTCCAATGTGCTGAGCCGCAAATCTTGCGAAAGGAATCGTCAGGTCAAACCGCATGGCGACATCGCGATCTCCTTGATCTCTGAACCGAAAAAGTTGCTTGTCGGTTTCATCGCTCCCTTTACCGAGTAGAATTTCGCTGTACTCCAGTGTTGGAGTGTCAATCGGAGTGAAGCCGTAGCTGCGGTACACCTTTCGAGCGATCTCCATAAGGTGTTCGCGGGCCATCATGGTTTCCGGAAGAGAATCTCGAAAACCTTTGAGCGTTTGCGGCTTGATCAATTTTTCGGACACAGGATCAGTCGTTTTATATTGGTGAGCGTAAGACGGACAGCAAGCGATGACTATTGGTTCATCCTAGCAGTGGCAAAGAGACTTCCAGTGCGGAGACTGGAGCCGATGAGAACTCTCGACCTTTTTGCGGTGGGAAGACGGCCTGTGTGTATTCCCAAATTTGCTCTGGTGTTTCGAAGAACATTTCGTACAGGGCGTCGTCTTCGTATTCACAGTTGTCGGTTGTGTAGTCGCGGCAGATTTGCGGTCGCACATCATAGATGCCGCAACGATGGTCCTCCTGCAGGTGCTTGCAATCGGCGTAGACCATCAGGAACCAAGTGCCATCTTCAACAAAAATCGCCACGCGACCATGGAGCAGGAACCAGCGAAGGTAGTCGAAGTCTTGGCGTTTTTTCGGCTTATCAATCGGGAACGCAAAGTAACGACAGCACTTCGCCGTGCAATACGAGCAAAGTACTTCGCCAGTATTAAGGTCTTCGCGCCGCTTTTTTGTCTTCTTCGCCATCGTGGCATCTTCCTGAAATAGCTCAGTGGGGACGTCTTCACGACCGTCCATTGGATTGTCTGCTGCAAGGTATCATATCGGGTCGAACAAGAGATCGGGAGCCAACCACATTCACATTTGCAGCATTTCAGCTGATGAAACACAACCGCATCGATATTCTTCGATGTGAATGGATCATCGTGATGGAGACAGCCAGTGGTCTAGAAAATCGAAAGTCTCGACGCCGTGAATTTCATGCGGACCATCAAATTCTTCGAGTACGATTCGGTTCGTCAGACCCAGGTGATCGCGAATTTTCTCTGTTTGCTTCCAGGCGTAGGCGGTCCATTCTGGAGTTGTGATTCCATCCCGTCTACCGAATTCAATACAGACTGGACGCGGACTGACCATGGCAATCAGTTCTGGATGAGTGAAGCGATTCAGGCAGTTCCAGCTATACATATCTTCGTCTGGATGTCGGAGATAACTGGTATTCAGTTCATCAGAGGTGATTTTTGTCCGCCAGTCGTTGAAATTGCCTGAGATAATGCTGAGTGAGAGACGCTCGATGAGTGGCGTCATCCAAATTGCGGAATAGCCACCGTATGAGAGACCGTAATAGCCGATTCTGTCTCCATCAACATACGGCAACGATCCCAGAAAATCGATCACTCGCTCCGTCTTGGCGATGGGCATTGCGAGTCGCATCATCCCGACCGTATTGGCTTGTCGCATTTGCCGCGTCACCTTCTCGGATGGGCTGTAATGCATGAGCATCGGGGCGAAGACCACATACCCTTTCTCGGCGAGTTTTCGACCGTATTCGTGATAAGCGGTGTCCCCTTTCATTTCCAGGCCAGTGATTTTTTCTGGCGATCCACCGAAGCCATGCTGGCAGATCACCGCGGGGCGTTTTTCGTCCACGCTCAATGGAACTAAAAGATTTCCATAAACGCTGACGCCTTTGACGACATCAATCGTCACGCGATACGCACGGTACTTATCGGTCGTGAGAACTAGTTCGCTCCGTACGGTTCTGGGGGTTCCATCGTCAGGCACGACTCCCACCATTTTCTGATAGTCCTTCAGCATCGCCTTCTGAATGACCAGAAAATCACTGGCTGGTTTTTCGAGAATCTTCCAGCGCGCGTAACGCTTTGCCTCGCTTGCGTCGATCTGCGTTCGCAACCAACTCAACCGTTCCTTGAAGTGTTTGTTTCGTGCATCTTGCGTCTGCTCTTCATCAATTTGAAATTTGAGAGTGCTCGCCACATCGTTTATCGGCGTATTCTTTTCACCTTTGACAACATGCAGGTGACGACTCACCGAGAGTTCATCGAAGAATCGCTTCGCTCGCTGGACTTCTGATTCAAACTTCGTTGCTCGGTTAAGGAATTCGAGAGAAGCTTCAATTGTCACACGGCGAGGTGCGATCAATGCCGCGAGTTCTGCATCGCCGAATTCCAACAACTGGTTTCGTAAGCGTCGATCAACCGGTTCCGTCCAACACCGATTTCGGTTATTAAAATAATCGACCACCACCGTTGAATGGATTCGTTTGTCCAGAGCCGCTGACATGAGAGCCGTCATGCCCCCCTGCCCTTGTCCCATGACCGAGATTTTTAAGGCATCAACTTCTTTGTGATTTGCAAGGAACTCGACTGCCGCCAGACTATCCTGCACATCCAGCCCTGGCATTGTTCGACCGACGACGTACCCCAAGCGATAGAGAATTGCACGGCGGTCTTTTCCGCGAGTTTTCTCACAGTAAGGATGATCGACCAATCGCTCAATCGATTGCTGCACATAAACGACCGAACCTTGCGATAGCAACGATGAAAGCCATGCAAAAACGCCTTCTTTACGATCCAAACCGGTGAGTCGTTCGGGCCAGACATTGGCATCTGGGCAAACGATGACGGCGCGTTTGCGACTAGGTTTAAGCGGGGTGAAAAGCAGCCCTCTAGCAGCTAATCCATCACTGATTGGAATCGTCACTCGCTCGATGCGGACCTCATTGGTTTCAGCGATCTTATTGATTTGTGCTGGGCCAGAGTTCGGATCGCTTTCAATCAACCCCAACATCGCTCGCAGGTTTTTTCGGTGATCCTCCAGCGAATGTTCATAGGCTGAGGTCGA
>DAOUPA010000352.1 GCA_030626405.1 Planctomicrobium sp. | reverse complement strand
GGTGCCGGGGAATCTCCCGGCTCAGGATTCAGTTGGATTCTGGGGACGGCTCAATCCGTTTCGGCGGCACGTTAGTAGATCAAGTACCATTCCGGACACAGTTCAGCCGGGTCGTTCTGATGAACAACTTGCCAAACTGCGTGATCAACTCGCTCAGCGTGGTCTCACGCAGGCTCAAGTCGATGCGCGCATTGACCAAATCCTGTCTGCCAATCAACGTATGGAGTACTTGGGACGAATTCACTGAAGCTGAAAACGTGTGGGAAACTGGGACTCAAATCAGAAAACGGTGGTTTTACAGCATGTGTCATTCGCCATGGGCGGTCTGCGACAGTTCGGCAATCGTCAGCGAACAGGTGAGTGATAAGAACGGTCATTTGCTCTTCTTGGGGACATACCCTTTCCAAACCCATTCAATGGCGTGCGGGAGGAATTGCGACTTTGCGTTGCCAATGCCGTGGCCGGCATTCTGGCAGAAGAGGTATTGGTAGTGATAGCCCTTGGCTTTGAGCACTTTGGCCATGCGATTGTTTGCCTCAACCCAGTCGTGCATGCCATCGCGCATGACGTTGGGATTCAGCAGATCCCGGTCGCCCACGGATATGAAAAGCCGGATGGGTTTCTTCGGGCTCTCGGCAATGAGCTTGTTATGAAACCCCCATGCCCCATCGGGCGTCTTGGGGTCGAAGGGCCATTGCTGGTTCACGAATGTGCCTGAAGTCGTCAGCACGCGGTGATAAAGATCCGTGCGATACCAGGCCATGATGAGCGCGGCCGAACCTCCGGAACTGCTGCCCATGGCCGCGCGGCCGTCGGGATCTTTCGTCAGCTTGACTTTGCAGTTTTTCTCCACCAGCGGCAGCACTTCGGTTTCGATGTATTCGGCGAACAGACCCGACATCGTATCGTATTCTTTTCCGCGCTGGTGCCCCTGGGCATCGCCGCCGCCGTTGGCAATCATAATGAGGATCATTGCCGGGACACGCTTCTGAGCGATCAGATTGTCGAGAATACGCGGCAGCGTCATGTTGAGTTTACCCTTGGGACCGTCGTGGCTGACCATGAACGGCGCTGCGGTCCCCGGTTCATATTGGGCCGGAATGTAAACGGTGATCTGTCGCTTGTAATCAATCTCGTGGGTTTCAACGATCAAGGTCTTGGGGTTCTTGGGATCCACCTTCCCGAAAACCTTCCGGGCAATCCCTGGATTTAAGAGTTTGCCGTCTTTCGAATCCATCGTGAACTGCTGCACCTCCCCCTGCGGAACGCCTTCGACCGCTTTGCGTTCGGGGGCGGGTGAGTATGTGGGGCCAATCACAAAATTACCATCCACATCAACGGGCGGATTCACACCGGGTTTCAGTTGCTGAAATGCGGGCGAACCAGGGGCATCGAATTTGCGCGTCGGCGACGGCTTGCGCTTACGTTTTTGCGAAAAGACCGTTTCTGAAAACAGACATGCGCATGTTAGAAGTGTGATGAGAACGGTCATCCGCTGCTTAGACATGAAACATCCTCGTTAATCTTGTGAAATTCTGCTCATCCCTTTTGATATCTATGAAAGAGACGTTCTTTCCAGACAGAAGTAGTTCCCCTATTTCGTAGGGACGCTGTCACCCCATTTTTCAACATGACAACCACTTTCATGTTGTACCTTGAAATCGATCAATATGCACGCCAGCTCACAATGTCGCTCCGCGACGGGAGTGGCGATGTTTCAGGTCCGGCGGGTGACAGGGCTGAAGGCTCTGCTCAAGATGGCCTAAGACCTTCTTCACTGGCGGCGTGATTGCGTCATCTAACGGTGGGTTGATGAGACGTCTCACGTCATGTCAGCCCCGACGGGTTTCTGACACAAATGAGGTTCTTATCGCGGAGTCTGGCGGCCGACCGGATGCGCCGACGTTGAGTCGAAGTAGCGTATGGTCACATGGCATTGAAGCGGAAATCGCTGGCTTCCCACTGAATCTCGGTCATTCGCTGTCTGTGCTCTCGGAAGTTCCAAACCGATCCGGGTCAATACCGCGTAATGCCGCGCGTGCGATATTGGGAATGGATTGCTTTACGCGAAGTGCCATGGACCAGGAATTGTCGAGAAACGCTTTCTCATCAGTCTGGTCCTCTAGCGCCTTAAGGAGAGCGGGAACAGCCGCTTTTGCATCGGGACCAATTTTGCCGAGAGCCTGAGCCGCGCTCCGGCGGACCCGAGGGTGAACATCCTCCTTCAATACCTTGACCAGAGCTGTGACGGACCCGTTTGAATCGGAACCAGTCAGCCCGAGTATGAGTGCCGATTTTTCTCGGACACGAAAGTTAGAATGGTCAAGCGATGCCATTAATGCCGGGATGGCCGGCGGACCGATCTCGACCAAAAGCGAGACTGGCGCGTTGTAATACCGCGATTTCTCGTGCGTGATATGGCCAAACAAAAATCGATGACTGCCGTCGATTCGATTCGTATATTGGAAGTCGCGGTTCTCAACCCAGAAATCGCGGTCCAACAAGTCGACGAGCATCTGAATTGTGGCATCGATCTCCTGATCATTCTCCCAAAGATCACCCGCCGGTCCAATGGAAGCCAACGATTTGTTGATTGCGGCCCCTGCTCGATCTTGATCATGCATCAATTTAATCAAAGTCGGAATCGCCGATCTCTCTCCAGGCTGGCCTATCCGTCCGATCGCTTTGTAAGCCGGCACGGATTGGTTCATTCCCTTATCAGCTTCCATAATATTGTTCAGGAATTGAGCATGACGTGCCTGGAACTGATAGTGTTTTCCACCGTGTAATCCCAACAGCAACCGTCCTGCTCCGTCACGGACAGACGGATCCTCATCATCCAGCAACGTCTCCAGCACCGGGAAAGCCTTTGTTCCGACCCACCCGTCTTTTCTCAAATGCGAGATCAACTCCATAAGCCGCCATAGTTGCGATGCGTGAAACCGCCCGCATACTTCCGTCAATGCGGGAAGTGGGTCGCCGGGGTCTGCGATTAACTCAGCAAGCCGTTCAGGTCCCGATCGTTTCATCGAATCCGTTCCGTAGTCCAGTCGGTGAACTTCACGCTGCAGTGGCGTGAGTGACCACCACCACTCGGTCGACCCAATGATCGTCAGCGCGATCAAGGAAACAATGGTCATCCATCTGAGAGTACGGCGGGGCTGTGTGTCAGTAGCCAATAAATCGTCAGCTTCTGGTTCTGTCGGAAAATTTTGGTGAACCTCGCCCGCCGGCGTCGCACCGCAATTCGAGCAGACATCGAACGTGTCTTCGATTTCTTCACCACATTGCTGACATAACCACATGGGACTCACCTTCCGACTCTCCGATGTTCGCTGCCACGAACGGACGACCATCAGATGGACGCCATGGTCATTTTGCCATCTCATCACCCCAAATGCCATCAACCCCTCGCATACGAAGTCGATGCGATGGCTGCCGCCGCGCGCTGGCGTCGATCTCGCATTAAGTGACCGTATTTTCCACTCCGAAACTTTGACTTGTCGCCACGTCAGAATCGTTTGGCGGTCTTAAGTCAATGCCCTGATCGCTCATTGCCGCAAATCAAAAAACGTTGAGAAAACGCCTGCACATTTCACCACTTTCTTCGGCTTCTAAAAGATCGGAGCGAAGTCAGTCCAGATTCCGAAAAACGTATGGCGTACATGGGACGAAATCGTTGACGCAGAAAACGTATGGGAAACTGGGACTCAAATCAAAAAACGGTCGGTCGTTTGTTGAGACGATAGGGCAAACGTCTCCGCCGGTCATTTGACAGTGCGTCCTTCGTTTCGCCACCAGCGCAGTTCGTAACTGCCGTGTTCGGCACACGCAGCGATGTCTAGCCTGCCGTCGCCGTTGAGATCGGCGATGATAACCTGATTCGCACTGCGCCAGTTCTCCTTCAACAGGTGACGCTTCCATGATCCTTTGGGATCGCCGAGATTCTCAAACCACGCCACCCGTCCCGGGTTCCGCCACGATGTCGCCGCTACATCGATGTCGCCGTCACCATCCAGGTCCCCGGCAACTGCCTCGAATGCGTCATCGAACTTGGCACCGATGATGTGCTTCTTCCAAGGAGCATTGGCGGATGCATTGTTTTCATACCAGACGATTTGATTGTCCTCTCTGGCTTGGGATGCCTTGGGATCTTTGGAGCCGGGGCGAAAATAAAATCCCAGTGCCATGACGACATCCAAATCACCATCGCCATCCATGTCGGCTGGGTTACCATGTGCTGGAAAGACGGATTTGTCATCGATGAAGTGTTTTTTCCAAGAGACATTGCCCGCCGAGCGGCGGTTCTCGTACCATACGACCGCACCGGCCTGCCGCGCCGTTCCCAGCAGGTCGGTATCGCCGTCACCGTCGAAGTCTGCCGCGCGCATGGTGCGCGTTTCAGCAACATCTTGTTCAATCATGTGTTTCTTCCAATCGCCTTGGGCAGGTGTGCCGTCGTTCTCGAACCAGGCAAATTGGTTTCCCAAGACCCAGCTTGATGCCGCTACGTCCAGGTCGCCGTCCTTGTCGAAATCGGCCAGCGCGACGTCGTAGGCTCCCGGCAACTTGGTTGTGATCACATGCCGCCGCCACAGCTTTCCGTCAGTCGGCTTGCCGCTGTTTTCGAACCAGAGCAGATGTCCTCGCAGGTTCTTGACAATTACGACGTCGAGATCGCCGTCTCCGTCGACGTCGCCGATCATGTGGCGTTCCAGCCGCTCCGGGTCTTCCTTCTGAATGACGTGCCGCTTGAATTGTCCGCGGCTGTCGTTTTCAAACAGGTACAGCATATTATGAGGAGTGTAGTCGGCACTGGTCAGATCGAGATCGCCATCGCCATCAAAATCGGCGGCGGCGATCCCATAGGCATAAGCATACTTGTCGGCGATCAAGTGTTCGGAGAAGCGGATTGTTGCTTGTTCCTCTTGCGGTCGTTTCTTCGCCACGGTTGGATCGAATTGCGGTATGCTGGTGTAGGCAGCTGCATTCGAGCCTTCGTTGATTCCCCACCACTGGTCAAAACCTTGATCGTTGGACATGCGACCCGGCTTTGAACCGATGTGCCATTTTCCGTAGAGCGCCGTGGCATAACCGGTATCCGAAAGCAACTCGGCAATGGTGTATTCCCAAGGTGCTAAACCATCCGGCTCACCCGGAGCAGCCACCTTCTGAGTGCCCGAACGAATCGGAAGACGCCCCGTCATCAATGCAGATCGAGTTGGCGTGCATTGATTTTGCACATTGAAGTTTGTGAAGCGAAGCCTCTGTGCAGCAAACTGGTCGATGCGAGACGTTGGTACGGAACTCCCTTGCACGCTGATGTCGCCCCAACCCCAATTGTCAACGAGGATGGAGACGATGTTGGGCTTTTCAGCTGCAATCGCAGGAGCAGACAACATGACCAACGTCGCCAGGAGGGTAAAGACGTTAAAACACATAGCAGACTGATTCAAAGTGCGTCTTTTCATTTCATTCTTTCGACACATCTCATGTTTATCGTCGGGAACTAAATACCACCGTACATCCAGCTTACTCAAAGGGGTGACCTATTACAGCCCAATTTGGGACCAATGAGTGGTGAACTTTCGTCTTGAACTGAACAGACGAAACGATGGACCTCTTCAATCCAACATCGTCGAAGACTTCAGCGAGTGGCACATTTCGTTGAAAAAATGCCTGAGCGTTTTACCACCTTTTGGGGCTCTACAAGATCGGAGCCAAATCAGTCCAGATTCCGAGAAAACGTACGGTGTACTTGGTACGAATTCGCTGAAGCAGAAAACGTATGAGAAACTGGGACTCGAAGCAAAAAACGGTGGTTTGATGAAACACAAACCACAACCTTGGTGGGTTGGGCTCCGACCCGGGAGTACGGATCGCGTAGATCAAGCTAGATGGGGCGATCGCAAGCAGGGCATCGGTCATCAGCATTTGGCGTCACCAATTCTTCGCACCATGGACACTGCTGTTTGTTCCTTAAGCTCTTTTTGTCGCACGTAGGCATTTTCGTAACTGATGTGTTTTCACGCGATCCATTGAGATTGGACAATCTTAGATAGGTTGTAGTAAGCACCGCGCCCAAGATTGGAGCACCAATCAGGCACGGTATTGCTAAGTTCAAGCTGATTGCTCCGCCATGAGGAAGGTATGACATAAGAATTAGTCTTCCTGTAGGCCAAATAACAGTTGCACAAAGACCAGCCACCGCGCCGACGAAGGCTGTCCATTCTTCGGATTCTGTATTTTCACAACAGATATTGTACGACAAAAAAGTAGAGAACAAGACTGGGACACAAGCACATGCGAAGAAAGCCGGAATCGATGAAAAGACAAGGACCGGGAGATGCACCGTTATGGTGGACATCAACGCCGCAAGAACGATAAAAAGAATCAATCGCAAAACTAAATGCCACATCTTTGACCAACGGGATAGGTGTTATGGAGAGCGTAACGGGAAGGCGAGATTCTTCATTAGTATGTTCAATCTCTCTACGAGTCGCCAGATTCAGGGAAAACTGATTCAGAGTAACTTACAAATCAGACTGACCTGCCCCTGTAAGGGTACCAGCGTCCCGCAAGCCACTTGGGGAGCCCAGGTTCTTTTGATCTGGGCCGACGCAGTCGGTGGGAGGCTGGTGGCTTGTGCGGCGCGAGAATTCGCGCCAAAAAGTGAGAATGTTGTGACTGACAGCACCGCTACCCATCAACTCAAACCTATCAGTCCACTAGACACCGACAGTTTGACAAGGTGATCAAACCAATCGTATTCCATCCTTTTCAATCGTAATGACTCTCTGTTTATACAGGCCACCTATCGCTCTTTTGAATTGTCCTTTGCTCATCCCAAACAGATCGGAAATCTGAGCTGGAGGAGACTTGTCATGAACGGGCGCAAACCCGTTATGATCGCGTAAGTAATCTTGAATAAATTGACTGTCGTTGTCGCGGATTTGCCGACTACTTTTCAGACTCAAGTCAATTTTTCCGTCTTCGCGAATATGTTTGATATAGCCTTGAATGCTCTGCCCAAAACTGAGCCGTTGATCAACTTCATCTTTGTACAGCAAACCCCAATGGCTGTGATCCACAATCGCTTTGAAGCCCAATTCCGTACTGTTTCCGATAATCAAATCGACCGTCTGCTGCGGATGAAAATCGTGTTGGCCATCTTCCAGCACGATTTTATCAATCTTTGATGTCGCAGTGATCCGATCTTGGTTATCGAGATACAGAAACACGATGTAGTAATCACCCACGGTCATCGGTCGATGCTGTTCCGAAAAAGGGACCAAGACGTCT
>DAOUPA010000633.1 GCA_030626405.1 Planctomicrobium sp. | reverse complement strand
ATCATAATCGCAGTGCCGTGAGTATCGTCCGCGCAGAAGTAGCGACAGTTGTGCCCACGCAGTTTCTGGAAGCGAACCCAGATGTCGGTCTGAATGTACTCCACCAGATGCCCGATGTGGATGTCTCCATTGGCATATGGCAAGGCAGCGGTGACGAGGATTCGACGTTTTGACATCAATCAATGCAGGTTGAGGTGTTTCGCCCGTGAAATTTTGTTCACCACGGACCTTTATAGGCTCTCGAATCATGCAGTTTAGAAAGGGAAGGGATGAGTCGCGAGTAGTGGATCGCCATAATATTTGGATCAGTGAAATTTTGGACACAAACGAGGCTCAAGCGGTTCAGGCGATGGATCAGTACATTTACATTTATAATTGTGCAATTCAACTTTCACATTGATGTATAAACAGCCGCGCCTGTCGATTCGGTCCCCTTTCCTGCTACAATTTCTTGCCATGGCAGAGGAGGGATTCCTTAGCCACTGTTTCTGATTTTTTGATTTATTGAATTGAACCGCGTGTTCTTCACCATACTTGCACAATCGACTGCCACCGGGACTTCGTCCAGCATCGAACTGGACTGGCCGTACCTATGGACGGACTGGATTCCGATTGCCCTCTTGCTGATTGCGATCGGGACAACATTCTTTTTCAGTTTTCGTGATACGAAGCAGTACAATCGACTCTGGACAGTCCTACTGACGACGTTGCGAATCGGATTTCTGGTGATCGGGCTGATAGTCGCCTTGAATCCACACGAGCGGACACAAACTGATACTTTTCGACCATCACGCGTGATTCTTCTCGTGGACACGTCCACGTCAATGCAGCAACCAGTGCGAGACCCAAGATCCGCTGGTTCCGGATCTGTCCCGACCCGTTCGCAGGCAGTTGAGGAATTGTTGCGAGACTCAGAACTTCTGAACCGACTCCGCGAAGAACATGCCGTTGATATCTACACCTTCAGTAATGATGTCAGCCAGCTTCAGGCGCGGCTCTCGACACGTTCGCAGACAGGTCAGGATGAGACGAACAATTCCAATGACGAATCCGAAACAGTTGATGAGACGATTGACTGGCAAGCAATTCTGACATCAGAAGGTCACCTGACCCGGCTCGGCGACAGCTTGGACAAACTTCTGGTTGAAGCAAATTCACCAACACTTTCGGGAGTTGTTGTCTTTTCCGATGGAGCAGTGAACGCCGGTCGTGATCTTTCGGTCGCTCGTGATCGCGCAACAGCAAACGGAGTTCGGCTTGTCTCTGTTGGAATTGGCAGTACCGAGCCTCCTCAGAATCTTGAAGTCGCCCGGCTGATCGCACCGACCGATGTTCAAAAAGGAGACGCTTTCGAACTCTCCGTTATTTTGCGAGGTCAGGGAATCGCAGGCAAATCCGTAAAGGTTGATCTGCTCCAAAAAGGTCCAAACGATCCAGAACCAGCGGTTGTCTTAACTGAAGAAACAACTGTTTCCGAAGACAACACACCGACCGAAGTTGCCTTTAATCTGAAGCCCAGCGACGGCGGAGAGTATGAATTCACCGTACGAGCGACTTTGATCGGCGGAAGTGAAACTCGCGATGACGACAATCAACTGAGCCGGTCGGTGAACATTTTTGATCGACCGTTGCGAGTTCTCATCGTTGCTGGTGGTCCGATGCGGGACTATCGATTCGCCAAGACTGCACTTTATCGTCACCCTTCTATGCAAACCGACATCTGGCTCCAGACCGGTACGGTCGGAATCAGTCAGGAATCGGATCGGCTTATCTTTCGGTTCCCGGAAGATCGCGAAGCTCTCTACGCTTACGATGTGATCATTGCGTTTGACGCAGACTGGTCGCGACTCAGCGAAGACCAGCAGAAGCTTCTCACGGAATGGGTTTCCAATGAAGGGGGTGGGTTGTTTGTCATCGCTGGCGATGTCTTCACTCCGCAACTGGCAGCGAGCGAAGAATTCAAGGAAATTAAACGTCTCTACCCGGTTCTGCTGGAAGAGGTCAGTCTAAGACTTGGCTCGCGGGACACAGCCTCGACGGCGTTCCCAGTGGGTCTCACTCAAGATGGTGCAGTCGCAGATTTTCTCAAACTCAACGAAACCGGTGACGCTTCTGCCTGGGAAGAGTTCCCTGGTGTCTACCGAACGTATCCAACACGAGGAGCGAAAGCCGGGACCACGGTTTTTGCCGAATTCACCGATCCGCTCTCGCGCGGAGCAGGCGGACAACCGATTTTGATTGCGGCGCAACGATACGGGCAAGGACAAGTGCTCTACCTGGGAAGTCCGGAAATGTGGCGGCTGCGCTCAATCGACGAGCGCTACTACACCAGATTCTGGATCAAATCAGTCCGAAAGGCAGCGGAAGGTCGCTCGAAACGAGGGTTGCAGCGGAGCCTGTTTATTCTCGATGGAACAGAGTTTGAACTGGGGCAAACCGTTCCACTTCGTGTTCGTGCTCTGACCCCACAGTTCGAACCTTTGGTGGCAGAGACAATTTCTCTGGAACTTTACGGTCCCAACGGCAGTCCTATCCTTCCAGGTCCAGAACTTGTTCGCGATCCACTCCGACCAGCGGAATATGTTGGCGACTTTCGACCTCTGGTGGCAGGTCAGTATCGGTTCGAATTTCAGGTACCTGAATCCAACGACAAAATCACACAAGCGATTGACGTTCAGTTCCCACGACAGGAAGCAGCATCACTCGTACAGGAAGTCGAACAGCTACAAAGACTCGTCGACGGTACTGGCGGAGAGTACGTGGCACTCGAAGCCGCAGCGGCAACAGTCCCGCGACTCTTGCCAAACAAGGGCGAGTCCGTGACGATTGACCAGAAGATTGAAGAACTCTGGGACCGACAATTCCTGATGATCTTGATGGCGTTGCTGGTTTGTGGAGAATGGTTGACTAGAAAGTTATTGAAACTGGCATGATGAAACCGTTGAAGGTTGAGCGTTTCTCGTTGAGGAAGTTTTCAGCAATTGTGTTTAGCCGTACACTTATAAGTGTGCGGCAAATCAGAGAGAAATCGTTTCACGTACAAATAAACACATGACACAAATTCCAGCAGAAATTCAAACCACACTGAAACGGTTTCGCCGTTGGATTCGGCGGTACATTCTGTTGGAAGGTCTCGCGGTTTTAATTGCGGTTGCGTGCCTGATGTTCTGGGCAACATTCTTGCTTGATGTTGCTTACTTCCGATTCTCAAATCTCGAACTGCCAACATCGTTTCGATTAATCTGCTTGCTGGTCATGGTCGGCGTTCTGGCAGGTTTGGCAATCTCCTGGGTACTGCTGCGGCTCTTCAAGCAGTTTCGCATGAAGGATTTGGCTCTCGCACTGGAACGACGATTCCCGCAGTTGCGGGATCAGTTGATCACGACCGTTCAAATGGAACACGAACAAGCGACGCCGCTTAAGGCAAGCATGATTGAGCGGACCAGCCGCGAAGCGGCGGCGAAGCTTTCGCAACTTCCACTTGAAGAGACCTTCGATCAAACTCCACTCAAGCGTCTCGCCATCACCGCGACTGTGCTCTTTTGCACCTTGGCTGT
>DAOUPA010000186.1 GCA_030626405.1 Planctomicrobium sp. | reverse complement strand
TATCGAAGACCTTTGGAAACGCATCGGCCTACTTCTCGACGAATTCTCCGAAGAGCAATGTACAAACTACTTCAAACACTGCGGATACTTCTAAAGACCGATTTTGGATGTGCTCTAGCCGGACACTTTAAGTGTCCAGCGAACCTGCTCTCAACTTTCAATCCGAGACCATGCCTTGCATTAAGACGACTTCCAAATCTTTACCGAGCACTTTTTTCAGAGTGCGTAAGTCATCATCATCCCAGCGATCATCTGGGCTGCCAGAGATGAACCAGTCACTGCCGTTGTCGGCGAGGATCATGCCGTATCGTTTGAGCGCAACGAGGATGACTTTCGCCTGCGGAGGGAAATCGGAGATGTCGTAATCTTTTTTCAGACGAACGCGCATTCCCAGCGGTGGCAAACGGGGATCGCTGGAGCGAGAAGCCCAATGCGATGCCGGTGGCACAAACGCGCGGCGCGTATTATTGACGGTAAACCGCAAGGCGTGTCGAATTTCTTTTTGCTCGCCAACTTCATCGTAGCGAACCAAACCTGGAAAAATCGGTAGACCTGCCGCATCGGCACTGGTCCAACCGACTGGTCGAGATGGATGCTTCGCCAAGTCGAAGATCGCCCCTGAATCCGCCCGCCATAACTGACCATTACCAATCGAGAACGACCGGAACAGTTCATAAAGTTTCCAGTTGTCGCGATCAATCACAATGACATGCCGGTCACCATCTTCATTCGGATGCCCTTCGATCGGAGCACCAACGGGGATCGGATACGGTCCAGGGTCGCTTTGGTCTCCATATGCTTTGTAGACAATCGGAACCTTCGGTTGATTGCCGGAAACGACCACATACGGAATCCCCATGCGAGCACCTTCCCACTTTCCGGCTCCAAAATCGGGATGCAAGTTCTTCGTGATCCCAATTCCTGAAATGAGTGTTCGAGACATTGGGTCGACCAGAGCGTCATCAATTCTCTGGTTCCAGGCATTGTCCTGCGGAAAAACCAGCCGCCCGCCAAGGGAAGCTCCCGGCCCGAGATGAACAACGCCCTTCTTGAATGGTTTTGGTTTTGAGGTGCCACGTGGCTGAGAAGATTTGGTCTCCGTCGCCCAAGCAACACGGTGACCTTCGCTTCCACCTGACTGAAGAGAGGTCGGGTTGATCTTGTCACTCGTAGCATCGGTGACCTCATTCAGCCCGACAAGAGCTTGCTCTTGATCGCCCGATAGTTCCCGTTGGTCGTTCACCACAACAACAATCAAGGTACAAACAAAGAGAGCTGCTATTACCGCTATCGTCGAATTCTTCATTACAACCTGTGCAACTCTAGTGATCTGTGAGTGTCAATTCTTCTCATGGAATAGTGACACACAGCAGCGAGCGAGAACGACCAACTTCCAACACTGCAACGGTTTCTTGCGAATTGAATGACGGTCGTTCGGAATATCATTCGATGTTGAATCTTCGAAAGGTCATCCAACAAGCTTGTTGGATGGGACGAGTCCCAGCATGTTCAATCAGGTGAGTGAGTCAACAACAGCCATCAATTCTTGGTAAGAACTTCATCGAGGTTGAGCAACAAATTCGCCGCCATCGTCCAGGCTGCCAACTTCGGTTTGTCCAGGTCTTCCTTGATGGGTTGACCGGCAATCGCGAGGAGTTTTTCGGCGGCTTCTGGTTGAGACTGAAAGAATTTCAGGTCTTGCTGATAGCCTGCGACCAGTGCGTTAATCTCTGTCGAAGTTGGTTCGCGAGAGAGTGTCAGCCAGAGCATTTGACGTGAGATAGAGCTTGGATCTTCGCCGCCTTCGTTGGTGGCTCGCTCTCCCAGGGCGATTGCGGCTTCTACAAATTGTGGATCGTTGAAGAGCAACAGTGCTTGCAACGGAGTGTTCGTCCGTTCGCGACGAACGGTACACGATTCGCGAGATGGGCCGTCAAAGACGTTCATCTGCGGCGGTGGAGAGGTCCGCTTGATGAAGGTGTAGACAGTTCGGCGGTGGACTTTGTCATCACCTTTATCTGCTTTGAAACGAACGGTGTTTGAACCAGAGTACCCAACGGCAAACCATAACCCGTCCGGTTGCGGTGGCTTCACACTTGGTCCTCCCATTTTTTCGACGAGAAGCCCGCTTACAAATAAAGCTTGATCACGTAGCATTTCCGCATCGAGTCGAAAGCGAGGTCCGCGAGCAAGCAATCGGTTTTCAGGATCTTTTGTCACCAGTTCAGGCGTCACCTTTGAGCTCTGCCGATACGTGCTGGACATGACCATTCGCTTCATCGATTTCTTGACATCCCAACCATCGTTGACGAACTGCACTGACAACCAGTCGAGCAGTTCTGGATGACTTGGCGGCTCGCCTTGTGATCCAAAATCTTCTGAGGTTTTGACGAGGCCGGTTCCAAAAAACTGTTGCCAGAACCGATTGATGGTCACACGTGCAGTGAGTGGATGCTTTCGGGAGACAAGCCACTTCGCAAGCCCGAGTCGGTCGTTGCTGAAGCCTTCTTCCATCGGAGGCAGGAACTCTGGTGTCCTTCGCGAAACACCATCACCTGGCTGATCGTATTCACCCCGCGTCAGCAGAAACGCCGGTTCCGGTTTCGGCTTTTCTTTCCAAATCAAAGTCGTCGCAATCGTTTTATCGAAAGTTTCGCGTTCCTTCTTCTTTGCTGCCAGACCATCACGAACGGCGATGAACTTTCCATCCGTGGTGACCTTTTCACGGTAATGTTTTTGAAGCTGGTTTTTCTGCTTGTCATCACGATCTTCAGCTTTCACTTTAATGATCGCCAGAATTTCAGCAGGGACTTCAACACGAATCGGTTGCTGCTTCGTGAGGGATAGTCGAATCCGACCGAACTGATGTTGCCCATAGATGGACTCGTGCTTGAGTACGACTTTGACAAGGGAATGACCCTCCGCCCCGAACGGTTTTTCAGTTTGGAACAGAGCCTTGCGGGGTTCTTTCTTGGCGTGACCTTCAATCGCCCAACCGGTTGCAGGTTTGCCGTCTATCGCGTTGCCGATTTTGAAATCTCCGTTGCCCTGTTCATGATCTGCCGAGGCTTTTACGATCTTCACTCGCTGCCAGTCCGGCTCTTTCCCCTCTTCCGGAATCGCAGAGGTATAGACCTCGAATTCAGTCAGCACGACATTGCTGTTTGAGCTACGGCCTGCGCCGCCGTTCGTGTTTGACTTGTCCAATAGCCCTTCCAACTTGACTCCTTGCCATCCAGCCCCTTCGAGTTGACTCGTCACTTCGTAAATTTCTTTTGCGGCATTTGGTCCACTGGCGAGAATCGATTTATCGTCGAGAAGATTCAGTTCGGCGCCTCCACTGGATGTGAACGTTTCCGGGTCAATCACAGCCCAGTCAACATCCCCTTCCGCCGATTCCTGACCGATCAGTTGTTCCCATATCGGCTGTGCCGTGGCAAGTTCCGGCCAGTCGCCATTGAGTTCTGTTTGAAGTTTTGCAACTTCCTCTGTGAGTTGTTCGAGCTTTGTCTTTTGCTCTGGCGAAGGAACTTTCAAAACAGGTGCCGGGTCTTTTTTATTTCCATCGAGTGGATTCCCGTCGATGCTGTTGAAGTATGCGTAGAGAGAGTAAAAATCCTTCATTGTAATTGGATCGAACTTATGATCGTGGCAGCGCGTGCATTCGAGTGTCGTTCCCATGAAGACGGTTCCGAACGTCACAACGCGGTCGACGACATTCCGCATGCGAACTTCCTCAGCAATCGAGCCGCCTTCGCTGGTCGTCACATGCGCCCTGTTAAAACCCGTCGCGATCAATTGGTCATTCGTCGGATTCGGTAACAAATCGCCTGCCATTTGTTCGACAATAAATTGATCAAACGGCATATTCTGATTGATCGCCTGAATCACCCAGTCACGGTAAGGCCACATTTCCCGATAGTTGTCGAGATGCAAACCGTGAGTGTCTCCATACCGAGCGGCGTCAAGCCAGAAACGCCCAACGTGTTCGCCAAATCGATTGGAGGCAAGCAAACGATCAACGACTGTTTCAAAAGCGTTCGGAGATTTATCGTCTAAAAACGCCTTCACTTCCGCAGGTGTCGGTGGAAGCCCGGTGAGGTCAAAGGTGACACGCCGAATGAGAGTCGACCGATCCGCTTCGGCAGACTGAGTCAGATCTTCTCTTTTTAATCGACTCAGAATAAAGTTGTCGATTTCGTTTGTGACTCTCTGCGAGCTTGCAACTGCAGGCGGGACCGACTGAGTCGGTGGAATGAACGACCAGTGATCTTGCCATTCTGCGCCGCTGGCAATCCAACTTGTGAGGAGTTCAATTTCCTTTTTCGTCAGCGGTTTATTCGTTTCCGACGGTGGCATTCGATCATCAGCATCGCTGGAATTGATTCTGGCAATCAACTCACTTTCATCCGGTTTTCCTGGAACAACAGGGTGTTCTCCGGAGTCTGCTTCACCGAACGCACTCTCCTGTTGATCGAATCGAAACCCTCCTTCTCGCGAGGCTTCTTCCGGACCATGACACGCAAAACACTTGTCCGAAAGAATCGGTCGGATATCTCGATTGAAATTAATTTTTTCATCGGCCTGCAAAAAACCGGTCGCGGAGGCTGCTGCGATCGAGATGACAAATGCGATTTTATTCATGACTCAACTTTCGCTGAAATAATCTATGAAGTGCTGCTGACGATCAGGGCGACCGTCAGGCGAGGATATCATTGAGGACGTGTCCATGGACATCGGTCAATCGAAAACGACGTCCCTGATATTTGTACGTCAGTCGTTCATGGTCGATTCCCAGCATGTGCAACATGGTTGCCTGAAAATCGTGAATGTGAACGGGGGTTTCTGCGATATTGTAGCAGAAAGGATCGGTTTCGCCGAAGCTCATGCCTCCTTTGATGCCGCCGCCTGCCATCCAGATCGAAAAACAACGCGGATGATGATCACGCCCGAAGTTGGTACTCAGTTTCCCCTGACAGTAGTTCGTGCGACCAAATTCCCCTCCCCAGACGACGAGTGTTTCGTCCAGCATGCCACGCTGTTTGAGATCCTTAATGAGTGCCGCGGAAGCTTGGTCAGTTTCTTTCGTCTGGCGTTTCATGCCACCTGGGATATCCCCATGGTGGTCCCAGCCTTGGTGATACAACTGAATGAAACGGACGCCTCTCTCCGCGAGTCGTCGTGCCTGCAAACAATTTGCGGCAAAGCTGCCAGGGTTCTTCGCTGCTTCACCATACATCTCAAAAGTCTTCGCGGTTTCGCTTGAGAAATCTGTCGCTTCCGGAATTGATGTTTGCATTCGAAAGGAGAGTTCGTACTGAGAGATACGAGTTTCGATCAATGGGTCCGCGTTCTTTTTCAACTCTAGAGCGTGAAGTTGCCCCAGTGCATCAAGCATACTCCGTTTATTTTCACTCGCCAAACCTTTGGGGTTGTTGATGTACAGCACCGGTTCGTCACCAGCACGAAACCGCACGCCTTGATGCCGCGATGGCAGAAAACCGCTGCCCCACAACCGCGAAACGAGCGGCTGCCCGCCTTTGTCTTTGGTGACCATGACAACGAAAGCCGGAAGGTCTTCGTTTTCAGCACCCAGACCGTAACTCAGCCAAGCACCGATACTTGGTCGACCAGGGAACTGCGAACCGGTTTGAACATGCGTCACTGCCGGTCCGTGATTGATCGCCTCGGTGTGCATACTTTTGATAAAGCAGAGATCGTCAACGACTTCCGCCGTATGCGGAAAGAGTTCACTCAGCCAGGCACCACTTTCTCCATGTTGCGAGAATTTGAACGGCGACCCCACCAGTGGTAGGCTCGACTGATTCCCACTCATCCCGGTCAGTCGCTGACCTTGGCGAACTTCGTCCGGAAGTTCCTCACCGTGCCGCTCATTTAACACCGGTTTGTAATCAAAAGAGTCCATCTGCGACGGTCCGCCTGCCTGAAAGAGAAAGATGACCCTCTTCGCTTTCGCAACATGATGCAGTTTTTGAAGGACGCCTGACTCCGCAACTGCAGATTGAGACGATTCCAACTGAGACAACGCCACCGCACCCAGCCCCATCCCGAATTGAGAAAGAAACTCTCGCCGGGACGGCACAGCTGAAAAGCCTGTACAAAGTTGTGTTGTGTTTGTCATTGTGGGTTTACTCATCGCTTAATCACACATTCGTCGAAGTTGAATAAGGCATTCGCGACTGCGGTTGCTGCTGCCAGATGTGCTGGGTCGATTAATTTGTCTGGCTTGAAGTCTCCGACAGTCAGGTACTCTTTTGCTTGTGCAGGTGACTTATCAAACAACGCCTTTTGGGAATCGTACAAATTCTTGAGCACTGCGAGTTCGTCATCGCTGGGGGATCGACTGGTGAGGGTGCGGAACATGGACCGAAGCATTGCGGTGTTGTCGTTTTCGTTCTGCTCGATCAACTTCTGAGCCAGTCCTCGACTTGCCTCGACGAACTGCGGACCGTTGAGCATTACAAACGCTTGAAGCGGCGAAGAAGTCTGCTCGCGTTTCACCCGGCAGACGTCTCGCTTGGAAGCGTCGAGCGTCATCATGACAGGCGCTGGTCCGGTCCGCTTCCAGTATGTGTACAAGCTGCGGCGATAGAGTCCTTCCCCCTGTGCGCGCTTTGTCGGTTTAAATGAAACTTCTACTTCATAAGGCTTTGCCGGAGCGCCACCAGACTTTTGAACAAGTAGCCCGCTCGTTGCGAGAGCATTGTCCCGCAGCATTTCTGCCGGGAGGCGGTAGCTTGGAGCACGTGCGAGAAACAGATTTTCCGGATCGGCTTGCAGCATCTCTTTGGTCACACTCGATGATTGACGATACGTCGCGGACATGACAATTTGCTTGATCAGCCGTTTTGTGTCCCAGCCATGTTCGATGAAGTCGACCGCCAACCAGTCGAGAAGTTCCGGGTGCGTCGGCAACGCTCCCTGACTGCCAAAGTCTTCAGGTGTACGTACAAGCCCTTGTCCGAACAACAATTGCCAGACTCGATTGACGGCGACGCGTGCTGTTAAAGGATGCTCCGGCATCGTCAACCAATGCGCCAATGCGAGGCGATTCTTGTCTGCATTCTCCGGCATGGCGACGAATGCAGCGGGCGTTTCTGGCTCAACTTGTTCTGCACGCGCGTCATATGCTCCACGCGTGAGCCGGAACGACGGCTTCTGCTGCGGCATTTCGCGCATCACCATAATTTCGGAAATGCCATCAACGAACGCATTCAGTTCCGCTCGTTTTTCACTCAACGCTTTGAGTTGAGATTGATACTCCTCGCCAACATTCGACAAGAAATACCGGAACAGCTCATTGCCGATCTCGTCAAGTGGTCTTGCTTCTGCCTCCTCTCCGTTCGTTGCAAGCATCCAGGTTTCGATTTCAGTTAGTTCACGATCAAAAACCCGGAATTCATCAACGAGGCCATTTGTGAAACCACGATCACGGAAACGTTCCCCAATGGCGATTGTGTCGCCACCACCACCGGTGATTTGTTTCGTGAGATTGTCGCGAACGACTTCACAGTCGGCCTTGATTCCGTTGATGTAAATCTTCAACCCGTTTGCCTGACTTGAACCATCGTAAGTCACAACCACATGTTGCCATTTGTTTGTTGGAATTGGTTTCTTTGTTTTGATACGAATCGCATTCCCAGGCCAGAAGTGAATCAGCGAAGCACTCAACTTGCCATCTTCGATCAGGAGTTGATACCCGCGGCTACCTGCATCGGTCCAGGCGCGCGAACGATGAAAAACAACCGCACGATCTTTGACATTCGGCGTATTCATCCAAAGAGAAACGGAGAAAGGCTGCGCCCGATTGAAGTTTCCAACCTTGGTACCGATGGCGTCATCACCTGTCAGCTTGGCTGCGGAACCGACAACACCATCGACTTTTTTGTTCCGACCTCCAACGGTTTCGAAATCAAGATAAGCGACTTCTCCTTGAACGACGAGTTCACTCTTCGCATTCTCAATGAGCCATTTTTCAAAAACAACACGTTTGGAATCAATGATCGCCTGTAATTTAACCTCTGCTGCCTGAACGGCTTTCCGCTTCTCTTGAATGGTCCTCTTCTGCGCAGCGTTTGCCAACAGCAAGGTGGGAGTCGGAACCGATGATGTAAAAAATGAATAGAGTCCTGCTTCGTCGATGTTATCGAAGAATGCGGAGAACTGGTAATACTCTGATTGAGTTATCGGATCAAATTTGTGGTCGTGGCAACGACAACATTCGAGCGTGAGTCCCAGAAACGCAGTGCCGAACGTTTGTGTTCGGTCGGCGATATACTCGATGCGAAACTCCTCCGGCGTGCTGCCACCTTCCACTTTTTGTGGATGCAAACGGTTGAACGCCGTGGCGAGAATTTGATCGTCACTCGCATCAGGCAGAAGGTCGCCAGCAAGTTGCTCTGTGACAAATTGATCGTAAGGCAAATTGGTGTTGAACGCCCGCACAACCCAATCCCGCCAAGGCCAAACATGGCGATCACGGTCGACCTGATAGCCGTAGGTGTCACTGTAGCGAGCGACATCGAGCCAATCGCTCGCCATGCGTTCGCCGTATTGATCGGACGCGAGCAAACGGTCGATGGCCTTTTCATACGCACCTGTCGAGTTGTCTGCAAGGAAAGCATCGAGTTCTTCAAGCGATGGGGGCAAGCCTGCCAAGTCAAAACTGACTCGACGCAGAAGTTTCTCTCTTGTTGCGACGTCACTTGGCAACAAACCTTGTTCCTCAATGCCCGTCAGGATGAAGCGGTCGATTTCGTTCTTCACCCAGTCCGCTTGAATTACACTCGGAAGTTCTGCTTTCTGTGGTGGGATGAAAGCCCAGTGCCCTTCATATTTCGCCCCTTGTTCGATCCATTTTCGAATCGTCGCGATATCTTCCCTGGTGATTTCCAGCTTGGAATCCACCGGTGGCATCTTGATGTCAGAATCTTCTGAGGTCATTCTCAGAAAGATTTCGCTTTGCTCCGGGTTACCTGGCTTGATGACGTGCGAACCTTCTCCGAATTCCAGAGCCTTGAACGCCTCTTCGGCAACATCGAGTCGCAAATCCGCTTCGCGATTTGCAGCATCAGGACCGTGGCACAAAAAGCACCGGTCAGAAAGAATCGGACGGATGTCTCGATTGAATGTGACTGCATCTTCACTCAGGAGAGTTGAATCGCCCATAGGAAGAATCAAACCGAACCAGAAGGTAAAAATCACGAGGCGGGACTGGGCAAGACTTTTCATGTGAAGGTGGGAGGTTACACACATTGGAGGGAACTTCAGCACGCCTATTATGGAAAAAAGCCACCGGAACCGCAATTCCGATGGCTTTTTTGACTTTAATGAGCTGTGTTACGGCTCACACATTTTCACATTACTCAGACTTCTTTTCTTCTGGCTTCTTTTCTTCAAGAGGGCCAAGAAGCTTCACAAGCTCATTCCGTAGGTTTCCACCACGAGCACTCAGTGTGACAACTTTGCCATCTTGATTGACGAGAATCGCAGTCGGAATTCCACTGATGCCGTAGTACCGGGCAATCGGATTGCTCCAACCTTGATCTTCTGGTTCGGTGAAGAAAATTGTTGGCCAGACGAGTTCTTTCTCTTCAATGAATTTGACGAGTGCGTCTTTGTCTTGATCGAGACTGATTCCGATCACTTCAAAACCTTTTTCGTGGTAGGCGTCGTACAGGCCTTTCACATTCGGAAGTTCGGCAATGCAAGGTCCACACCAAGTTGCCCAAAAGTCAACGAGGACAACTTTCCCCTGATACTGCTCAATGTTGAATTGCTCCCCATCGACAGTTGGTCCGGCGATTTCGATTTTGTTACCCAGCAATTCCAACCGTCGTACGGTAGCCTGCATTCTTTCCACAACATCACCCAAGTCCGGATGATTTTTCTTTGCCAGGATTCCCGAATACAGTTTGTAAGCGATGGCTGCCGTTTCTGGATCAGCACGTTCCAAAGTTCGGGCAACCTGCATTGCGGCTTGAACCGCTTGCTGAAATTTCTGCTCATCGTTGATCTCGGTGTTGGAAAGGTTTGTTCCAATTTCGCTCACCAGTTCCTTCCTCGCTTTCACAGAAAGAGTTGGCAGGCGGCCAATTTTTTCTTGCAATTCCAGTTGAGCAGCGAGTGCTTTCACACTTTCCCGCTTATCTCGTTTCATCTCGTCGATCAGCTTGGTCCGTTTGACGCTGGCTGTGTTATCCCCTAGTTGCGGGAGAATGCCCAAAATCTGCAAACGCATTTCCAATGCAGTGACATACAACTCTTCACTGATTTCACGAGAAAGAATTTCCTCAACAGCGCTGTTCATTTTCCCGAGATGTTCCAGCACACCTTCTCGGCTTCGATTTTCCGGTGGAGTTCGCATCAGCTTTCGAATGAAAAGATTCAGAATCTTTTCATCGGTCCCCTTGGGAACGGCAAACGGATCTGGCTTGGCTTTTTCTTCTTTGGCTCCTGCAGCCGGTGCGTCCTGCGCAACAAGCGGGAACGTCTGTCCGGCAATGGTAAGGAAGAGCGAGAAACATAGCAGTCGTTGAATCATGAGACCCTCCTGAGGTCAATGCGTATTAAGATTACTGTCACAAAACATAGTCATATAGTCATAAAAATGGGATTGCCTTTGAACTTTCACATTCCCATGAGGCCTCTACAGCACTCAATGATTTGTTACCATACAGGCCTCTTCAGTGAAGAGCCTCACACTTTGAGAGAAAGATCAGAAACTAGCGAGACGCAATAGATGTTACCCCTTTGATACGTCTTCGCCAACCATATCAAGCCTAAAATCACGCTTCATTGAGTACATCAACCGCTTCGAAATTCTTTCCTTCCAGCATTTCCAGACTTGCTCCGCCGCCAGTGCTGACGTGTGAAACTTGATCTGCAAAACCAAGTTGTTGGATCGCGGCGGCACTGTCACCGCCACCGATAATGCTCACTGCATCGGAATCAGCAATCGCCTGAGCAACGGCTTTGGTGCCTTCGTCAAACGGTGGAATTTCAAAGACTCCCATCGGACCGTTCCAGACAATCGTACCAGCACTCTTCACAATCTCTGCGAACTTCTCGGCTGTTTTGGGACCAATGTCGAAGCCTTCGTAATCGTCTGGAATCTCACCAGCATTGACGACAAGCTTGTTGCAGTCAGGGTTCTTGAATTCGTCACCACAGTGGGTATCAACAGGCAACACGAGCTTGTCGCCGCCTCGCTGCATCAATTCTTTTGCGAGGTCGACTTTATCTTTTTCAACCAAGCTCTGCCCGACCTTTCCACCTTTGGCGAGTGAAAAGGTATAAGCCATCGCGCCGCCGATCAGAATTTTGTCACAGATGTCCAGCAGATTTTCGATGACCTTGATTTTATCGGAGACCTTCGCCCCTCCGAGAATGGCGACGAATGGACGCTTTGGGTTGGCAATGGCTTCACTGAGATATTGAATTTCTTTCTCGACCAGAAAACCGACTACCTTCGGTTTGTCTCCCATGACCGACGGGACGGTAAACATGCTCGCGTGTGGACGATGGCAGGTTCCAAAAGCGTCGTTGCAATAGATATCCCCGAAGGCGGCGAGCTTTTCTCCATAGGCAGTCTTGGCTGTTCGTTGCTCAGCGGTTGGTTCCGGAATTTCCTTAATCTCTTCTTCCGAAGCGAAGCGAACATTTTCGAGGACGACAATTTGTCCCGGCTCCAGCTTATTGACTTTGCTCTGAGCATCTTTCCCGACGGTGTCGATGGAGAAGGCAACCGGCTTTCCGAGTAACTCTGCCAGTCGGTCCGCGGCTGGCTTGAGACTGAATTTCGCAATCGGCTCTCCCTTCGGTCGACCGAGATGGCTCATCAGAACCAGACTTCCACCCCGGTCAAGAACCGATTCAATGGAAGGCAGCGCACTGCGAATGCGGCGGTCATCAGTGATGTTCTGGTCATCGTCGAGCGGGACATTAAAGTCGACTCGCATTAAAACTTTCTTGCCAGCAACATCAATGTCTGCAATTGTCTTTTTCGCCATCGCGACGAGTTCCTTCGGTTGTG
>DAOUPA010000424.1 GCA_030626405.1 Planctomicrobium sp. | reverse complement strand
AGTTCGAAGACATGGGTGCCCGCATGGTTCGCGAAGTTGCCAGCAAGACCTCAGATGTCGCTGGCGACGGAACAACCACCGCAACGATCATGGCCGAAGCGATTTACAACGAAGGCCTCAAAGCCGTCGTCGCTGGTGTCAGCCCGCTCGAAATGAAACGCGGGATGGAAAAAGCTGTCGATCAAATCACTGAGAAACTTCGCGACATGGCAATTCCTTGCCGTGACAAAAAGTCGATCGCTCAGGTTGGTTCTGTCGCTTCAAATGGCGACATCACCATCGGCAAGATTCTCGCCGATGCGATGGAATCTGTCGGCAAAGATGGTGTCATCACCGTTGAAGAAGGCAAGAGCCTGACGACTGATTTCGAAGTTGTCGAAGGGATGCAGTTCGACCGTGGATACCTTTCCCCATACTTCGTGACTGATTCACAAAGCATGGAATGTTTGCTCGAAGACGCATACGTGCTCGTTCACGAAAAGAAAATCAGCAACATTAAAGACATCGTTCCGATCCTGGAAAAAGTTGTCAACGCTGGCAAGCCGCTGTTGATCATTGCCGAAGACCTCGAAGGCGAAGCCCTCGCGACTCTCGTTATCAACAAACTGCGTGGCACGTTCCAGATTGCTGCTGTCAAATCGCCTGGTTACGGTGATCGCCGTAAAGCGATGATGCAGGATATCGCCATCATGTGTGGCGGTCAGGCAATCTTCGATGACCTTGGCATTAACATGGAAAACCTTCAACTCTCCGATCTCGGTCGTGTGAAGAAGGTTGTCATCGACAAGGACAACACCACACTCATCGAAGGTGCTGGCAAGACTTCCGACCTCAAAGCTCGGATCGATCAGATTCGCAACGAACTCGAAGCCTCCAGCAGCGACTATGATCGTGAGAAGCTCGAAGAACGCATCGCGAAGCTCTCCGGTGGAGTTGCTCAGATCAATGTCGGTGCTGCGACTGAATCTGAAATGAAAGAAAAGAAAGCCCGCGTTGAAGACGCCCTGCACGCAACCCGTGCTGCTGTGGAAGAAGGAATTCTTCCTGGCGGTGGAGTTGCTTTGCTTCGTGCTTCAACAAGCGTTGACCCTGGCAAAATCAGCCATGGCGAAGAAGTTGGCTACAACATCATTCGTCGTGCCTGCCGAGCACCTCTCACTCAGATCTCCGACAATGCCGGCATGGACGGCAGCGTGATCTGCGAAAAGGTCTCGAACCTCAAAGGCAACGAAGGCTACAACGCCGCGACTGATGCCTACGAAGACCTCGTCAAAGGGGGTGTCATCGATCCCGTCAAAGTGACCCGAGTCGCCCTGCAAAACGCCTCCAGCGTCGCAACCCTGCTACTAACCAGCGACGCCCTAATCGCCGAAAAACCCAAAGACGGCCCCGGCAGCAGCCACGACGGAGACCTCTACTAAGGTCAAAGTCAAACAGCCCAAGCCTGGGTAAAAAGAAGAATTCCAAACCCCGAGCGTGATCCACGCTCGGGGTTTTTGTGTATGTAGGTTGGGTGCAGCGAAGCGTAACCCAACAACCAAGCAGGACGTGGGCAAGAGTAAGCACATGAGTAACTATCGAAGATCAAGTATTGGTGACATCTTTTTCTTCACTGTGGTGACAGATCGTAGGCAACCAATACTGACGACCAACCTCGGTCGGCAATGCTTACGAACTGCAATGAAGGAGGCGCAGGATGAATTGCTATTTGAAATTACAGCAATTGTGCTACTCCCAAATCACTTGCACACAGTTTGGACATTGCCACAAGATGATACGGATTATTCCACACGTTGGCGGCGCATCAAAACCGCATTCACCAAATCGTGGATCAAAGGCGGCGGAAAGACTCAGCCTCGATCAAAAAGTCGTATTGATAAAGGCGAACAAGGAGTCTGGCAGCGACGATTCTTTGAACACACCTGTCGCGATGAAAAAGATTTACAGCGCTGCGTTGACTACATTCATGTCAACCCGCTCAAACACCAACTCGTCGAGCGTGTCTGCGATTGGCAGTGGTCATCGTTTCACCGATACGTCAGGCAGGGTGATTACGATCCCGCTTGGGGCAGTGCGAACGAATGGTACGGAGACGAATTCATGAATTTCGAGTAACACCCCAATGGTGGGTTACGTCCGCGGGCTTAAGTATAAAGGAGCCTGCACATGGAACTCACGCTGAATTGCAAAACAGATTGAATCCAATTCCCGCGAACTTCACCCACCCTACCGTCACTCAAAGTTAGTCGTATTGCTAGAAATGAATGCTACAACTATTTTTTATGCTTGGCAGAGCGATGTAGACAGTACATCGACTCGTTACTTCATTCGTGATGCTGCAAAGATTGCCGCGAAGGGTTTGACTTCCTCATTAGAAGTCGGTGACGCTCCACGAATCGATTCTGACACACGTGATGTGTCTGGTACACCAGATATCTCGTCAACGATTTTCGAGAAAATAAATAGAAGTGCCGTCTTTCTAGCGGACGTCACGTTTGTCGGAAAGACTCCAAATGGAAAACTTCTTCCCAATCCAAATGTCCTGATTGAGCTTGGATTTGCAGCCAAATCTATTGGCTGGGAACGAATTGTCTTGGTGATGAACAAGGACTTTGGCGATCCATCGGAACTCCCATTCGATCTTCGAACTCGCCGATTTCCAATTTCATTTAGTCCATTGGCAGACTCGAAACAAAAAGTCGCAAAGAGCCTGCAACAACAACTCCAATTGGTTTTGGCGGGAAACCATGAAGGTGTGGAACGTACGCTAAAAAGACTCGACGTCGCTTCCTTAGTATTCGTTCGCGATCACAAAGATTGTGAATCAATTCAAGTAAATGTGGGATTTGTCGGTGAAAATGGTGCGTCAATGGCTGAAAAACGCAGGTCTGCGATCCGTCGACTTCTGGACTTTGAAGTATTGGAGTATGAGTTAGACAGTCATTTGTACCGATGGACTCATTTCGGACGCGTAATAAAAGAGAAAATCATTTCTCGGTTCAAAGATGATCAAAAGTTACGGTAAGTGAAAGTAGGTTGGGTGTAGCGGAGCGAAACCCAACAAATGAGTTGGGTGATCGTGGGAATTGAGCCTCGGCTACTTCTGGAAACCATTAATGGGGAGCTTCTTCGCGGCCGGGTGCTCTGGTTGAATCTCAATTTGGGTGCCACGTGCTCTGTGAACCGTGCGGGTGCGGGAAGGGGTGTTATTTCTCGTTTCCATTTTTTTCGTGAAGTGTGACGTGGTGCAGAGTGAAGTGACATCGCGGGCCACTACTCCAACTACGTGCGATTTTCAGTGGTATCAACGCTCGCATGCCCACTCTGCTGCGCGATGTGGGCATGGCACACATCTTCTGTTCCGAAAAACTCGCAGGCCACAGGGTGATTTGCAAAGATGGAATCAGACTTCGTCAAGATTTTCAGGCAACCATTCGTCTAGTTTCGCTTGAATTCTTTTTTTGTCGAATTCATCAGGACGACAGTTGATGAGGGCGCGTTGCAATACTTGCGTGGCGGCATCGTCTTCACCGAGATCCTTTAAGGTGATCGCCCATTGAATTTGCACGACTGTGAGCGATGGTGTTTCTTGCTGAGCGTGATGCCAAAGCGTCAGCGGTTGCGACCAGACAGGCAGGTAGGAAAGTGTTCCCCAACTGAACATGGCTAGCACTGCAATGAGAGACGCTGTCTGAAATTTCACTCCATGAAACGCTGCGGTGAGTCGCTTCACGTCAATGGTTTTTAACAATTCATTCAACCCCAAAAGAACTCCGCAGAAGAACGGGACCATTGGCAAGTACAGATAGCGATCGTTCATCAAGGTTGTGATTGGGAACAAGTTGAGGACCGGTACCAGTAACAGGAACCAAGTTGCGAAGCAAAAGACAATCAACGGGTACCTTTGGTGATAACGCCAGGCCAAGGCGGCACACATGAGCCAGCCAATGACCGACAACACGATCCAGTGAGTGATTCCTGTTGTCGCCGGGCTGTACAAGACAGAGAGGTTCGTCGGCACGAACATTTTGGCAACATAACGCCATAAAATTGTGCAGTCCATTGCCAGAATCCAGATTTTGCTGGCACCAATGTGCCCCCGCATTCCACCGACAATGGTCGTCTGAGCAGACATCGTAACCAAAATTGACATCACCGAAAAGAACATCGGAATAATCTGTTTGGCAATGCTCTCAGCCATTTTTTTGCGTGCAACAAGGACATCCCAGACCACAACAATGGGAGGCACCACAACGACGGACGCTTTACTCAGCAGTCCCAGGATCAACCACAGAGTTCCCCAGCCTTCGTGTCGAGCAGAACGTTCTGTCCTCAACCAACACTGAAGGCTCGCCAACATAAATGCCGTGGAGAGAAGTGTTTTTCGAGATGAAATCCAGGCGACTGTTTCAACTTGTAACGGATGCAATGCAAACGTGGCTGCGATTCCCCAGGCCAGTAACTTGTTCTTCGACAATCTCTCAATCAGCCCAAAGACCAGGATGGCGTTTAAAGCGTGCAAAGCGACATTCGTCAGGTGATAACCACCTGCCCAGAGACCCCAGAGACTGTGCTCGATCAGGAAGGTTGAAATTGTGAATGGGGCGAAGTTGCGCGCGACTGGTTCTGTTGCAATACGATAGAGATTCGCCGGATGCCAACTCTTGATGAGATCGTTGCGGACAATGTACCAGGTATCGTCCCAGTTCAAAAATCCAAACTTGACGACAGGTGCATAGACCAGAGCAGTCACTGCAATGAGCCCCAGCACAGGCCAGAGATTGAATGAAAGCCAGACTCGGAACTGCCGCCAGAGTGTTCTGGAAAACGGCATTGATTGATTGTCACCTGGATCGACCGGTGAGGAAGACACGTCTACGCTCCGTTGGGCGATATCTCTCCCGGAAAACCATATCGCATTCTGCCTCGCGGGGGCATACCAGGGAGAAGGTGACAACCTATTCCACGAGCGTTAAATGTATTCCCGGAAACCGTAGCTCAAGTTTGAATGTTGTCAGAAGACAACAGATCGGCAGAGGCGAAACAACAGGATATTAGGCTGGCTCTACGGTTTATAACGATTGCTCGACCAAGGGGAATGAAACGCAAAAGGTGGTGCCTCGTCCAACTTCGCTCTCGATGGCAATCTCTCCTCCGAAGACGTTCACATAATGCTTCACGATGGAAAGCCCTAAACCGGTCCCTCCCATCTCGCGTGAACGTGCCTGATCGACACGGTAGAAACGTTCGAAGATGCGTTCGTGATGTCGTTGTGAAATTCCAATTCCGTTGTCTTTAACTTCAATGAAGACCTTTCGGTTTTCATGCCAGCAGCGGACTTCGACAATTCCATGTCCTTGCGTGTAATTCAAGGCGTTGTTGATGAGATTGTCGAAAACTGTTTGCAGGCCTTCGCGATCAGCGACGATATCAATGCTGTTTTTTTCATTGCAGTGGAATTTCAGAGTGATCTCTCTGGCTTTCGCGATTGCGGAATGAGTCTCGACGCATGACTCGACAATTTTTGTAAGAGACGTTGGCTGGAGCTGAAATGCATCTGCTTGCGATTCAATTTTAGAGAGCCGGAGCATGTCCTGAATCATCTGTTGCAATCGATCAGACTGTTCCTGAATCCGTTCGACGAACAACCGGTTGTTTTCAGCATCTTCCAACCCACCGCCATCGAGAAGAGTTTCAGCATACGCTTGAATGGCGGTCAGCGGTGTTTTCAGTTCGTGAGAAACGTTTGAGACAAACTCACGTCGCATCCGTGACAGACGACGGAGTTCCGTGACATCGTGGAGGACGATGACCATTCCGGCTCCAGATGAGATGTCAGATTGAACCGCGCTCATTTCCACGATGCTGCCGGAACGTTGCAGTTCAAACTCTTTTCGTACTTCCTCTCCTGGCCTCGAAGAGGCAAGTTCTATTGCCGCTTCGAGACCGGGAGTCCGCATGATTTCCCAAAGCTGCTTTCCATTGACCTCAGACGGTTCACGAAAAAGGAGATTTCCCGCTGTCGGATTGCAGTAGAGGATTTCTCCTTCGGTTTCGATGAGCAACACTCCTTCCGACATCGTTGCCAGAATCGACTGAAATTGGGAATAGCTTCGAGTGAGTTCGGCT
>DAOUPA010000084.1 GCA_030626405.1 Planctomicrobium sp. | reverse complement strand
GGCATCTTCACCAGCTAAATCAAACTGAGCACCGGTGTTGAAGTTGAACGTTGTCAGAGTTCCCATTCCGGTAGACGAAGAGAACAATCCATGGCGTTCTGCGTTCATGAAATCGATGGGCGTGTTGCCTGCACCATCCATGGTGAGGACGATTTGTCCAGCGTTAATGTTGGTCACATCGATTCCATCACCTGTTCCACCACCGCCAATTCCAGCATTTGCGAACGAGCCGGCTTCGGTGACAGTCATGGCGATCATGCCGCCATCACTGTTGAGTTCAATCGCATCGTCTCCAGCGTTCTCAGCAGAGACTGCTGTTCCGTCAAAGGTAGTCATAGCATCACTATCGCTGGTGATGTTAATGCCATCGATGAATGCGCCGTCGAAGTTTGCACCTGTTCCGAAATCGATGTCAGTTCGAGTCCCGGCTTCTGACGAATTGGAAACCAAACCATTTCCGGTCATTGCTCCACTGAAATCGATAGGCATTGCCATATCGCCAGCGGCATTTAGAATGACTGTTCCGCCACCAGCATTGGTGATATCCACGCCATCTTGACCAGCATCTGCGAATGAACCAGTGTCAGTCAACATCACACCGATCATGGCATTGTTGTCTGCGTTCAAGTTGATTCCATCAACGCCAGCGTCTGCACCGGAAACTTCACTTCCAATGACACTTACAATGGCTTCGTTGTTTGCGGTGACTTCCAGAGCATTCAAACCAGCATTGTCGAGTGGAACATTGACAAGTGTCAGGACACCGAGCGTGTTCGTACCATCAAAGTTGAGTGAAACTGCGTTGCCTGCAGCATCTTCAAATGAGCCGTCTGTGAAACTTCCATTGAAAGTTGAAGCGTCAAATGCATCAACATCGAGACCGTCTCCACCCATTGCGTTGGCGAACGTTGAATCGTTGGCAACAATGATCAGGTTCGAGCCGTCATCGAGTGTGGCAACGATTCCGTTGTCACCTGCATCATTTCCTGAAGTGTTTGCAAGGATCAGGTTGAAGTCAGCAGCGTTGGTCAGAGCGATATCAATGGCGTCATCACCGGCTCCGAAGAAAGATCCGTCTGTGAAGAGAGCCGTTGCGGTTGCGTCATCAAGTGCGGTGAACAAGCCATCGCCCAAAGAGTTTTCAGCAGTCGTGTCTGTCGCAGTCAACATGACGTTGCCTGCGGTATCTCCAGTGATGGAAATTCCGGCACTCGTCGCTGTGTCAAACGCACTGTTGTCGACTGTGACCGTGACGTCTCCACCCATGGTGGCAGCGAGAGCCAGGCCGACATCACTATCACCGTTGATAATGTCATCGATATCGGCGATGACATTTGAGTTGTCAGCAGAGATGCCGATACCAACCTGTCCTCCATTGACAATAAGACCTGGGAACGTTGTGAGATCGTTCGCAATTGTCAAATTCAGATCAGGTGTATCAGTGTTGTTAACGACAATTCCGCCAGCGGATGCTGGATCTTGAATGTCGAAGCCAACATTCGTGATGGTAGCAGTTCCATCAACGTCGGTGAGAAGAATCCCACCGCCATCGCCGGTGTTTTCAACACCGAAGAGAATATCGCGGTTGATCTCATCAATAATTGTGTCGGTGATTCCGTTACCGACAATTGCGTTGCCACCGTTCGGGGCGATGATGTTTAAGCCAAGGATCTGGTTATTGTTCGCCAGACTGATGATATTAGCATTGGCGTTGCCGTCGATGAATGGATTGACTCCGCCGTCTCCAAAGTTTGGAAGTGGGCAGAACTGACCTGGGAAGTTGGCGGTTTCCAGCAAGAAGTTGTAGCCTTCGCCGACAACAATTTGATTGTCTTCGAGGATCAAACCATCGTTTGCAGCGAGGTGAGTACCACCGAATGTGGTGTCTCCGCGATATGCGAGGATGATGTCTGCTGTTGGCATGTTGCTGGCAAGATCAAGCTGGTCGAACCGGTTTTCAAACGTTCCGTCTCCACCAGGAGCCGCAGTGTTGTCGACATGGATGAATTCGAACGGCAGTCCTGTGCCTGGATTGATGGCAAGTTCTTGCCCTTCTTTAATGTAACGCAGAGTTGCGATTCGGGTTCTACGGCGCACACGATCAAACATCTGGTTGTCCAGATTTCGATGGCGAGCAACGAAGTTGAACGGTCCGTCGCCCATTCGCAGTTCGCCAGTGAAATTCACACTGGTACCGAATTCGTCATCGTCAGAAACGGTCAGGTTAAGGATTGCACTCGTAAAGTCCGCCTGGAGACGACCGCTGACACCTGAGAAATCGTTGCCCTGAGCAGCGTCGAAGTAATAGACACCACCATAGACCGAAAGCCATTCCGCCCGAGGAATGGCTGAACCGATTTCAATATCGGCACCGAGAAGTTGTTCTTCAACTGGTTGCAGAGTCACGAACGCAAGATTCGGACCTGTGAAAAACGACAAGTCTTTCTGAGCAACCTTGGGGCCGAGTGGATTAATTCTTCGATGGTTCCAAGGGATGTATCCGTTTGCAGTGACACCGAGATAATCTGAGAGCCACTCAACACCGACGCCCGCTCCGTCGTATCTGTTTCCGGTCCCTGATTCATCCCAGGATGCAAATGCGTTGATTCCGATCATCTGTGAAAAGTCGCGGATCATCCAACGATTTCCCAAGCCGAAGTTTCCTCCGACAATCGAATTGCCATTCTGATCGGCAATCCACACCTGACCTTCAAGGAAGAAGACTTCTCCAGGACCTTGCAGTTCCATGGGCATGAAACCACCTGCGGAGAAATACTCGCCTTCGACACCAGGTCGATCACCAAAATCGCCTCTCGCGAAGATATAACTTCGCGGAAATGCCAATGGAACCACTGCTGAATAGAGTGTTCCACTGGCATCACCCGTAATGACCTCATCGGTCGAATACTGGGCGTGAACAGGCGACTGCACAGGCAGTAGCAACAAGAAGAGACATAAAAGTCCGAAGAGATAAGCTTTGCGCGACGTCATTGTCTGCCCCAAAAGCTGAGACCAAGGCCATTTCGCCGTCATCCATTGAACGACGATTATGCCAAATATTGCGGGTAAATACGTTCTTCCACCTAGACCGGCAGTACCGGTCATATCAATTATCGGCAGCCGATGGTGCCGACTGGAACGGAAGTAGGATTGAAAGTGAATGTAGGGGGGAATGTGCGGATTATGGAGAGTTCCAATCCGCGAAGGTCGTGTCGTTTTCCTGAGAATTACTCAAGCTAGCCGCTTTTAATGAGAACGGATGCAAAGGGTCAAGATTTGAATTGCTTTTTTTGATGCTAGGGATGCACTTCGGCAAATATTGCAATTCAGCGAGAGAAAAGACATAAAATACGGCTATGAATGCCGCTTGATATCATCAGCTGGACGAAGAATTTGTCGCCTCGGCAAGGGCAATCGCGTTTAACAGCCCTTTCGCCTTATTCAGTGTCTCCTGATACTCCTCGGCAGGGACACTATCCGCCACAATCCCTGCTCCTGCCTGGACATACACCTTGTTTCCAGTCATGACAAGTGTCCGGAGGGCGATACAGGTGTCCATATCGCCAGTAAAGTCGATATACCCAACCGCACCGGCGTAAGGACCGCGCCTGTGCTTTTCGAGTTCATCAATGATCTCCATTGCCCGAACCTTAGGCGCACCTGAAACCGTTCCCGCAGGCAGGCCCGCACGGAGCGCATCGAGGCAGGTCAGTTCCTTCTTTAACTGACCTTTCACATTCGAGGTAATGTGCATCACATGGCTGTATTTTTCGACAACCATCAAGTCACTCAGTCGCACACTGTTGTATTCCGCAATCCGACCGATATCGTTTCTGGCAAGGTCTACGAGCATGACATGTTCGGCCCGTTCCTTTGGATCACTCAATAGTTCTTCCGCCAATGCGCGATCTTCGGCCTCCGTTTCCCCTCGCTTTCGCGTCCCCGCGAGCGGTCGAATCGTTGTCTCAGAATCTTCAACACGTACCATGATTTCTGGAGAACTCCCGACAAGCGTTGAATGAGGAGTTTGAAGCAGCAGCATAAATGGGCTGGGGTTAACCACTCGCAGCGCTCTGTAAATCTCAATCGGCGAAACGGTCGTTTCCAACTCCAGTCGCTGACTGATTACGACTTGAAAGATATCTCCAGCCTTGATGTACTCTTTGCACTTTTCGACAGCTTCTTCATATTCACTTTGAGTGAAATTTGAACTCCAGGCATCGCTTGCTAGTGCTGGAGACTGCGCAACATCTGGCATCGAAAGAACAGTCTGTGGGACTTGTAAACGTGTGCATAACTCGTCGATTCGAGTGCAGGCACGGTCGTATTCTCCCTGAAGGTCGCCAGTATCGGTACGTGCGTGAGCGACAACCAGCGTTGTTTTCTCAATGTGGTCAAAAATGATCATCGAGTCGTAAAATGCAAACGAAAGGTCTGGCAGTTTACGGTCATCTTCCGGAGGATTGGGAAGATCTTCCGTATACCGTACGACGTCATAGCCTGCATATCCAACGGCACCACCTACAAATCGGGGCAAATCCGGATGCGGGATCGAAGAGAACTGGTCGATCATTCTCCCAAGTTCGACAAGTGGATCATCAACTGTTTTCTTTTCGACTTCGCCGTCCTTGGTGATTTCGATTTCATTCCCGAAAGCATCAATACGGAGAAACGGATCACCACCTAGAAAGCTATAGCGACCAACTTTCTCGCCACCGACAACACTTTCAAAGAGAAAAGACTGACTGGTCCAGTTTGCTTTGCAAAATGCGGTGACTGGAGTCAGTGTGTCGCTGTAAAGCTTGCGATAGACCGGAACCAGCCTGCCATGAGAGGCGCTCGCAGTAAACTGATCGAAAGTGGGACGGTGATGCATTTCTGCTGCCTGATTGAAAGAAACGTCGTTGAATCTTAGCGAGTTCAAAGAGTGTCTCAACTGCTGAACACGAATTGACTTCTTCATTCGCGGCAATAGAATGAGAGTGGCGGACCTACTCGCCATGCGGCCGGTCAACACAATCTGGAACCAAAATGAAAAAGTGTCTCCGTTGCACAAAACAGGCTTCTCTTCACATTACCGAACTCAAGGCTGGTAAGTCGTTTTCGCTTCATCTTTGTGAAAATTGTGCCAGTGATTACCTGGATACTGTGAAAGTGGGGGGAGTTCCAGATGAAATAGACGAACCTCTCGCCATTGGCGGGTTCGGGACGATTGGTTCAGACACACCAATCGAATCTTCAACAGAAGCCTGTCCACACTGTGGGATGACCTACAAGGAATTTCGTAGTCAGGGGCGGCTCGGCTGTCCGCACGATTATCTGCAATTTCATGATGAGCTTATTCCGCTCCTGGAAAGTATCCACCACGGTGAAACGCAGCATGTTGGCAAATACCCACCAAAAGTCTCGGATGACAGCCGGAAGCAGTATGAGTTGATTCGCTTGAAGAATGAGCTGAGAACAGCCATCGAAGAGGAAGCGTATGAGCGAGCAGCTGAACTTCGAGACCTCATTCAGAACATTGGAGAAGAAACTGTCTCGCCAGAATAAACACATCTTCCGTGCGTGGGCGAACTTGTCGCATTCTGCCTCGCGGGATAGTTCTGTGGGGAATCAGGCATTCTTTCCCGCGGGCACTAAAAATTGCCATTTGGGAATACAAAAAGGCCGAGCGATATCTCAAGTCGCTCGGCCTTTTTTCAATCATGGTAGGTGTTTGGTCAACGGCTGATCTTTTCTCACGGGATCAGGCGTGTTCCCCACGACTCCGGTTTCTCACGTCGAAGTCCCTCAGTCACCGAAGAATCAACATTGCATTCAGTGTGCCAATTGCCAGAAGAATATGCTTCAACTGATCGCAACCTGTTAAAAAGCCTGTCTTTAAGGTCCATGAAAGAAAATCAAGAAGGTCGCCTCGCCTCTGAAACTCTTGCAACTATTTCAACAGAATGAAGGTTTGAATTGCAATTTCTACGAAAGTCAGTGAGGTCATTGCTTCGGAGTATTTCGCCGTACCCTTCAAGTGTACGGCTAACCTCGCGAACACAGATTCATATCGACCGATGTGCTGCGGCGTTCATTTCGGTCGCAAGTGCTGTCACGGAACCGACGAGTTCTTCGCTCGTGAAGTCACCATCGGCGACTTTCTGGAAATTCCGCACAATCGCCGAACCAACAATCGCACCATCTGCTAGTCCTCGTAGCGAGTCAACATGTTCCGGTTGGCTGATTCCAAAACCGACCGCGAGCGGCAGGCTCGTTTCCTCCTTGAGCCATTTCAACTGGTCGAGCAACGCATCAGCGACATCTTGTCTTTCGCCAGTCGTTCCCGCCACTGCTATGCAGTAGACGAAACCTGAGCAAGACTCAAGAATTTTCTTGACGCGTTTCCGAGAAGTTGTGGGTGCAATCAACTGGACCAGGTCGAGACCTTTTGATTGAACACTCTTGAAGACTTCTGCGGCTTCAGCGCCTGGCAAATCGGGAAGAATGAGTCCGGAAACGCCGGCTTCCACACAACTCGATAAGAACTTATCGACTCCAAAGCGGAAAACAATCGCGTAACTGACCATGACAACAAGCGGCGGCAGGTTTTCGTTCTTCAGATCTCCGATGGCTTCGAAAATCTTTGGGACCGTCACTTTTGCATCGAGCGCACGTGTATACGAAGATTGAATGACCGGACCATCCGCGATCGGGTCGCTATATGGAAATCCAATTTCAATCAAATCGACCCCAGACTCTCCAAGTCCCTTGAGGACCGCTTTGGTCGCATCAAGATCGGGATCTCCGGCAGTAATGAATGGCATAAACGCCATCTTGCCATCTTGCTTCAATTCTTCGAAGGCTTTTGAAATCCTTGAACTCACCAATTTCTCCCTGAATCTTTAATCGAGGTCAACCAGTCGAACGACTGCGTCCTCTCTAAATTTTGATCACGACCGCGAACCGTTCCGCCCGTTTTCAGACTTGCATCGTAACCCGAAGCGTCAGCGAGGGAATCAGGCTGTGGCCCTCGCTGACGCTTCGGGTTATGGATCCTTTGATTTATAAATCCGCACCGGTTAACAGCCCGACCTCATTGATATCCTTGTCTCCGCGACCGGAGAGGCAAACGACAATGACATCATCCTTTGAACGCTTTTTCGCGGCTTTCATGGCGTGAGCAAGAGCATGAGAACTTTCTACGGCAGGCAGAATTCCCTCTAACTTGGCAAACATTTTGAAAGTTGCAAGTGCCTCGTCATCGTTCGCGACAGTGTATTCGACTCGGCCGGTCTCTTTCCAATAGCTATGTTCTGGACCGACACCTGGATAATCCAGTCCTGCCGAAATCGAATGAACATCTTCGGTTTGACCATCTGAGTTCTGCATGACGTAACTGTAACTGCCATGCAAAATTCCAGGAGAACCATAGGTTAACGGACTTGCATGATCACCCGGATTCGGACCGCGTCCGCCAGCTTCAACACCGGTCAGTTTCACGTCGTAGTCTTCGATGAACGGATAAAACATTCCTGCGGCATTCGAACCACCGCCGACACAAGCGATGATTTCGTCCGGCAACCGATCGAGCGATTCGATGCACTGCTCGCGGGTTTCCTTACCAATGACCGATTGAAAATCGCGAACGATCACTGGAAACGGATGCGGTCCAACGACGGAGCCGAGGATGTAATGCGTTGACTCGACAGATCCCATCCAGTCACGCATCGCTTCGTTTATGGCATCGCGGAGAGTTCTGGACCCGGAGGTGACACTTCTCACTTCCGCACCCATATTCTGCATCAAGAAGACGTTCAATTTCTGGCGGCGAATGTCTTCTTCACCCATGTAAACAACGCAGTCGAGTCCGAATCGAGCACAGGCAGTCGCAGTCGCAACTCCGTGCTGACCAGCTCCAGTCTCGGCGATGACGCGTTTCTTCCCCATCCGTAGAGTGAGCAATGCCTGGCCGATTGTGTTGTTGATCTTGTGCGCACCGGTGTGGTTGAGGTCTTCCCGCTTCAGGTAAATTTTCGCTCCGCCACAATGTTCAGTCAGCCGTTCAGCAAAATAAAGCGGACTCGGGCGACCGACATAGGTTTTGAGGAGGTGATCGAGCTGAGCATTAAAGTCGGGATCTTTTTTCGCCCGGGCATACTCTTCTTCCAACTGGTCGAGGGCAGCCATTAAGGTTTCAGGGACGAAACGCCTTCCAAATTCGCCAAATCTCCCCTGTTCGTCAGGAACACTTTTTGTGGCAGATGTCATCGGAGTGTGAGCTTTCTAAATCAGATATAGTGAAATCTGGCGCGTCGGGAACAACTTCAACTGGCGAATGCGAGATTATTCGGAGACGAGCAGAGCGTCAACGATGTAGAAGAGTTATTCTGCGAATGATCTTTAGCCGCACACTTTAAGTGTGCGGCGAACCGTCTATCACGTCACAATTTTTGAGTGACTACGGCGACTCATAAGGCAACGCTTGAATGAACTCGACCAAATCTGCAATCTGCTTTTGAGTGAGATGGCTCGTTTGGCCGTGCTTGTCATTCTTGTTTTGCGTTGTGAGGACCTCTGCAATCGATTTCGCTTTGCCGTGATGCAGATACGGAGCCGAGCGATACAGCCCCAGCAATGTTGGGGTGTCAAACTCTGGGCCGAATTTTTCAGTCGGATCATCTGTTCCATCTCCGGTGCCAACATCGTGCATTTTCTGGTCAGTCAGGTAGGAACCGGAATGGCATTTGGCACAACCGACTTTGGTCGAGAAGAAGAGTTCCTTCCCCCGTTTTGCTGAATCGCTGAGTCCCGATTTCGCGTGAGGACTCAATTCAAACGAGTGCGAATTCGTGTAATTAGCGAGTGCGTCGAGTTCTTTCGACAAGCCTTCGTTCGGTTGGCCGAGGCTTTCATTCACTTTTCCTTTGATCAAACCGCGTCCGCCCATCAGTCGCGAGCGGATGGTGTGTTCGAAATCATGGACTTCATCTCGATCCGCTGACCAGTGAATCGGATGCGTATACTTGAGTCCAAACATCGGCTGCGTCCCGCGGAGACCTTCCGGCTGTTGCCAAGTGCGACCATCGGAGTCACCATCGGGATGGCAACTCGAACAGGAGATCCACCGGCGACTCGTCATCGGCGGATGGGCGGTATAGAACAGTTTCTTGCCGAGCAGAACATCTGGATCGCCCGTCCAGTTTGTCACCGGAATACTTCCCTGAAGCCGCTGAGTTTTTGCGTTGTAAACATCAACAGTGAAATCGAGAGCGCTGTAAACGTAAAATGTTTTGGAGTCCGGAGAAACTTTCACAGCACGTGGGTTTGATTGCGTTCGCAGTAGCCCGGCGAATTCGACTTCGCGATAGTCATCGTTGACGAGGTCGCAAACAAACATGTCGTCAGTGCCACTAAAGATGATGTACAGACGCTTGCCATCTGGAGCAACAGCGACTTCCCAGGGATTGGCGACGACATACACTCCGCGAAACGAGTCCATCTGTTTTCGTTTTCGCCGGGAGCCTTCACCGTCATCGAGATTGACAATTCCAAGGTATGGAAAGATTGACCCGGAACCATGGTTCACCGTGATCAATGAACGCTGGTGCGGAAGATACGCCTTCGCCCATTCTGGATGTGTTGTGATCTGCCGAGCAAGGTTGTCTTCGGAAGACCCTTTCCATTCATCAACGACTTTGAAACTCTTGACATCAATCGCTTTGACAACTCCGGTCAGGTACTCGGTGACTAGAAGTTGCCCCTGTCTCGTGAGCGCCAAACCTCGGAGGAACTTGCCTGCCTGAACTTTGCGGACGATGGACTTTTTCGCAGGATCGATCTCGATCACTTCGCCGGGATATTCCAAGGTTGCCCAAATACGAGACCCATCCGCATTGGAAACGACCGAGTAGGGTTCATCGAAAACATCGACTGTGCCAGTTTTCGTTCCGGAGTCAGCGTCAATAAATTCAATTCGATCCTCACCGTAGATTGCCACCGCAACATGGTGAGAATCACCAATAAACGTCACACCTTCTGGATGCCGACCAACTTTCACTTCACGCAGTTTTTTGTTTGTAGCGAGGTCAACGACCGACAACGTGCCAGTATCTCGGTTCGAGCAAACAAGCAACTGCCCGTCCGTGGAAATGTCCATCAAACTGTTAGACGTCCCAGCAACCGCTGGAACGGCGAACAAGATCAGGCAAAGCGAAATGAGAATCCGATTCACAGTATAAACTCCGTGCAATGTGTACGTGGATCTATTGGGGGAAGGAGCGAATTCCTCTACGCCAGCGTGAATTCCGGTAGCTTCACGATCTCGCCACCTTTGAGTGCTGACTCGTGAGCACAGATTCCGACGCAGGTCCAGTTTGCACTGGTGACCGCGTTTGGCATTGGCTCACGATCTTCAAGTAACGCGTTCACAAATTCGTTGACAAGATGAGGGTGAGAACCGCCGTGTCCGCCACCTTGGAGGAACGAGAGGTGCTCGGCGTCGTGAATTTCGGCTGGTAATGTGAAACGCTGAATTTCTTCCGGCAATAGGTGAGCGAAGTCTGGCACTTCGATTTTCTCAGGAATTTCCGGTTCTGGTTTCTTTGCCGTATGAATGACGTGTGGCTCGTTCTCGACGAGTGTCCATTCGAAGCTTTTCTTTGTGCCATAAACGTCGAAACTTTCCCGATACTGACGGGCGACGTCGTACAGGCATCTCCAAATGTGAGCCGTCAGGTCGCTGTCCTTCACTTTGATGTGACAGCTTTCGACCGCAAACTGGTTTCCGGATTTCTCGGCGATGTCGTCTCGCACGGTGCCGGAACCGAAGCAACTGACGTACTCAGCAAGTCCATCGATAAGCCCCAGGCACGGGCTGACGACATGCGTTGCGTAATGCATCGGGATCATTTCTTCCCAGTAGCTGGGCCAGCCGTCCATATCTTGTGGATGCGATGCCGCAAGATGCTGGATTTTTCCGAGTTCGCCTTTGTCGTACAGGTCTTTGATGAACAGAAATTCCCGGCTATAGACGACGGTCTCCGCCATCATGTATTTCAGGCCGGTCTCTTTCACCTTTTCGACAATCTGCTGACACTCTTCAATGGTCGTCGCCATCGGCACCGTACACATGACATGCTTTCCGGCATCGAGTGCTTGCAATGACATCCAGGCATGATCAGGAATCGGGCTGTTGATATGTACGAAATCAATGTCTGGATCGGCGAGAACTTCTTCGTAGCTGGTGTAACGTTTCTCGATTTCAAATTGATCGGCGGATTTGTTCAGCTCGACTTCATTCCGACGACATAGCGCTGCCATATTCACATTCGGATGTGCCTTGTAGATCGGAATGAACTCTGCCCCAAATCCAAGACCAACCATGGCGGCGTTGACGGGATTACTCATTTGCGTCTCTTTCTGTTTACAATGCTGTATGTGTTTTCAGTGAAATCAATAGACCTCACCGTTGTGACTTTTTCAAGACCCAGGGCACTTTTCGTGTTGGTGTTCGCGTTCTGCCTCGTGGAGGCAAGCGTTTACACTGTTGAAAAACGTTTTTCACGGGCACAGGAAAGAGCAATCTGCTCTAACAACTTTATGACGTGCTTTTCGTTCACTTCTTCGAATTGTCACGCCCTCTGCTATCATTGGACGCACACCGTTTCGAATTAGGTATTGTTTGTTAATGACGTCTCGATTTCAACACTGCGCGGATGTGATCAATCGCCTGACCGAGGCGATTCATACTCTTGAGCAGACGATTACACCTTTTGAACTCCCGAAACTGGAGCAGCGGGAGTGGTACGAACTGCTGCTGGAGAAGCTGCGTCCGCAGTTGGGGAACGATTCATTTCTGGTTGTCGCCGTTGTTGGCGGAACGAATATCGGGAAAAGCGTCATCTTCAACCACATTGCCGGGCAGAAATTGAGTGCCACCAGCCCGATGGCGTCAGGGACGAAACATCCCACGGCGCTGCTACCGACAGATTTCGCAAAGGCGAACGACCTCACTGAATTGTTTCCTGGTTTCGATATCGTCCCATGGGGAGATGCCGATCAGGCGTTGCGAGAAGACGAACGCCACCTGCTCTTTTGGAGAGAAAGCGAAACGCTGCCGGGCAATCTTGTTGTGCTTGACACGCCTGACGTTGATAGTGTCGCTGAAGTGAATTGGGAACGAGCCGACAGGATACGACGTTCTGCCGATGTCCTGATCGCAGTCTTGACTCAACAAAAATACAACGATGCCGCCGTCAAGCAGTTCTTTCGCAAAGCCGCACAGGAAAGCAAACTGGTGATCGTTGTTTTCAATCAGGTGTTGCTCCCGGAAGATGAGAACTACTGGCCTTTGTGGATGCAAACGTTCCAAGACGAAACCGCCGTAGAACCGTACCTTGTTTATATCGCTCCGAACGATCGGCAGGCGGCGGAAGGGAATTCGCTCCCGTTTTATGATCGAAGCTGGCCGGTAACAGATGGAGCCACCTCGCCTGAGAATTTACCGCGCGATCTACTGCAAGATTTGTCTGAGCTTCGGTTTTCGGAAATTAAAGTTCAAACGCTTCAAGGGGCACTGCAACATCTCTGTCATTATGATCACGGAGTTCCTGGCTGGCTGGGGGAAATCGGTCGACGCGGCAGCGACTATGCCGACGCTCTCGAACTGATGTCGTCTCAGCAACTCGTGGAAGTCGATCACTGGCCGACCCTGCCCAATGCTGTGATGATTCGAAAAATCCGTGAATGGTGGAGTCAGCAGCGCGAAGGTTGGTCCGCGAAAGTTCACGGTTTCTACAACGCTGTCGGAACGGTCATCACTTATCCAATCAAGATGATCACCGATCAGAGCGGCCCGCAGGAAACGCCTCTCGATCAATACAAGCAACGTGAATGGGAAGCAATTCTCAAGGCACTGGATCATACGCTGGAGCGGCTTACCTGGCTGCGCGACCTTGGTAACCCGCTGCTTTCACCACGGCTGGATCAATTGCTCTCGGGAAATGCACGATCGGAACTGATTGAGAAAATCCGCGCTGACCATCAAGAACTTGATCTCGAAGCCGGTCTGACAACGATGATCGAAACGCAGCTCGAACGGTTTCAGGAAGAAAGCCCGCAGTCGTACAAGATGTTCCGTCGGCTCGATACCGTCGCCGCCGCTGCCAGACCAGCCGTGAGTGTCGCGCTGTTCATGACAGGTGCCGGACCCGTCGGGAATGCACTGTTTCCTGCCGTTGCCGACTCCGCTATGCAAGGCGCTTTTCATATTGCTGGCGATGCCGTCGGCGGGACCGTGATGACTGCCGTGGGAGATAAAGTTCTGACCGAAGGAGCCTCGACCAGCGCCGGCTACCTCGAAGCACGCTTCAGGCAATTACACGAGCAGTTCACGAAACAACGCGCAGAATGGCTCGCCCACGAACTGGAAATCCACCTCTTCGGCAACTTGCCCAGCGAACTCGCCGCTTCATCACAAATCGCTCAATCACCTGAGTTTCAACGCGTCGAGAAACTGGTGGATGAACTCAATTCTCTCAGTAATGAACACTAAAAAAAGCAGGTGAGTGGCACGAAGAGGATCGAATCGATTATCGTATCGGCATCCTTAGATCGGTGTGTTCGAATTGGTTCACGAGAAGAATGTTCCGCTTAAAGATGAGTTTCGTCAGCCAGATTTTCCCTCCTCTTCATCTCTCCGAAAAGCAATCTTACAATGCAATCCTATCTGCAATTCGCGCGTGCTGTGGGCTTCATGTTCGCACTCAATTTATTTTCAATTCTCACTCTTTGTGACGCAGCCGAGCCTGTTCCACCGAAAGGATTCCGTGCAATTTTCAACGGAGAAGATCTTTCAGGCTGGCATGGGCTGAACCCTCACAGTGCTTCCAGACTTAAAGGCGAAAAGAAGGAAGCTAATCTCAAGAAACAGCGAGAAGAGTTTGCGCAACATTGGCGAGTCGAGAACGGTGAACTCGTTAACGATGGTCATGGACCGTATGCGACGTCAGACGAAAATTTCGGTGACATTGAATTTCTCATCGAGTACAAAACTGTCGCCAAAGCCGACAGTGGAATCTACATGCGAGGCACGCCTCAAATTCAAATTTGGGATTGGAACCAGAAATTTGATCCGAAACGGCCAACGCGAAAGCCGCACCTCGGCTCCGGTGGACTCTTTAACAACACGCCCGGAACAGCAGGACGCGATCCGATGGTCCTCGCGGACAACCCGTTTGGAGAATGGAACAAATTTCGCATCCGACAAATCGGTTCGCGAACCTGGGTTTGGTTGAACAGCAAGCTTGTCGTTGATGGAGCCACAATGGAAAACTATTGGGACCGCAAAATTCCGTTGCCTGCTCGTGGTCCGATCATGTTGCAAACTCATGGCGGAGAAATCCGCTGGCGTAATCTTTTCGTCCACGACATTAACGCCAAAGAAGCGAAGCAGATTCTCAGTCAGGCTGACGCAAAAACTGACCTCTCAAAAGCGTTGACATTGCACGCTTCGTTCGACGAAACGCTGGATGCTGATTTCTCTCGTGGCGATAGAACCTCTTATGTCCGACAAGGCAAACTCGATGTTCAAGCCGGTGAAGTTGATGGAGTGGAAATTTCTTCCGAAGGTCGCTTCGGTGGTTCGCTCGATTTTACAAAGAAGACAACCTATCGACCTGCATTCAAAGACCCAGGCATCGTCAACTACAACGACAAGAACTGGAGCACCACGGTTTCGGTTTGGTTACGATTGAATCCAGACAAAGATTTGGAGCCGGGCTATTGTGATCCGGTTCAGATTGTCGGCGACAGCAGCAAGAAAGGTTTTATCTTTCTCGAATTCTCGAAAGACGAAACACCACGCTACTTCCGGTACGCAATTCGACCACTCTTTGAAATTTGGAATCCCGATGGAGTTTCCTGGGCGGATTTGCCCTTCGAGAAACGCCCGATGGTCCAAGTTGAAAAGCCACCATTTACGCGAGAAGCCTGGACACATGTTGTCTTCACACTGGAAAATATCAACGGTGAAAAACCTCAGGGCAAATTGTATCTCAATGGGAAGTTGCATGGTGCGATTGAGAATTGGAATTTGAAATTCGGTTGGGATCCCAAGCAAGTCAAACTCGTTCTTGGCGCATCGTACGTCGGTCAAATGGATGACTTCGCAGTTTTCAATCGTGTGCTCTCAGAGAAAGAGATCCAGCAACTTCGCGGATTGAAAAACGGCGTTGCCGACCTTCGTCCGTAACTGAGTGTCAGTGCAAACGGCGAAAAAGCCCGGCATTTTCAAAATGCCGGGCTTTTGATTCGACATCACAACTCCCGCAGTTCCCAGTGTCAGCCTTCAATAAAGACTTCAGAATTCACATGACATCAATCAAAATTGCGTCCGCCTTTATTCTTTGTTGGGTATTTGCAACGAGTACATTGGCCGACGACGAGCGACCTTCTGATCTGGAAATCTTGCAACCCGGCGTCAAGATGTCGCTGGTCGCCGAGCATCCGGACCTGTCGACACCCACTGGGATTGATGTTGATGAGCAAGGCCGAATCTGGATCGTCGCAACGCATACTCATTTTCGACCGGATGATTATGTCGGCCCTGAGCATGATGAGATTTTGGTTTTCAAAGATACCAACGGTGACGGCAGGGCTGATTCGCGGATAGTTTTTTATAACGCGACCGAATCAACAATGGATCTCGAACTCGGTCCGGACGGTTGGGTCTACCTCGCTGAACGTGATCGTGTCTTGCGAATCAAGGATACCAACGGCGACGGCAAAGCTGACGTCGAAGAGAATATTCTGGAATTAAAGACCGAAGCGATCTATCCGCACAACGGACTCGAAGGTCTCGCTTGGCATCCAAACGGAGATCTGGTGTTTGGTCTCGGTGAGAATTTCTCCAAGCCCTGGACAATCACTGGAATTGACGGTGCCAGCATCAAAGGAACTGGCGAAGGTGGAATCTTCCGTTGCAAGCCTGATGGATCGAAATTGCATCGCATCGCAAAAGGCTTCTGGAATCCATTTGGAATTTGCGTCCGCAAAGATGGCGAAATCTTTGCGGCAGAGAACGACCCAGGCGAACTCCCACCCTGTCGATTGTTACACATCGTTGAAGGCGGCGATTACGGCTATCAGCGCTCTTACGGACCTGAAGCTCATCATCCGTTTGTTGCCTGGAACGGAGAACTACGCGGCACATTGCCGATGATTCACCCCTCTGGTGAGGCCCCCTGTGGAGTTCAACCGCTCGGGCGGGGATTGCTGGTCCCATCCTGGAGTGACCACCGCATCGACTTCTTTCAGCTTCACCAAAAAGGAGCAAGCTACGCTGCCGACCGCATCGCGCTCGTGCAAGGGAGTCGCTACTTTCGACCAAGCTGCATTTCCAAAGGTCGAAACGCAGATGGTTCGAAACAGGTTTGGTATCTCTCTGACTGGGTTGATGGTCGTTATCAATCACATGGGTACGGGCGACTTTGGAAGCTTGAGGTCGATCTAAAGAAAGCCGGCTGGACAGGCAACTTGGAACTGGAACCACCCACGTCTGAATCGAAGTTGGTGGATGACCTTCGCGGTGGGAAGTTTTCGTCGGATTCGAAGGCGTTGTTGAAGATGTCTCAGCACCAAGACCCGTTTGTCGCTCGTGTGGCGTTGCTGCAACTTTCTGAAGAGACACCAAACTGGAAGCCGACAGAGGTTTTCTCCTGGTCAGACACAGACAGGATTCAAGCTGTCCTGGCATTGAACACGGCGAATGCCTCGCCTGAGCCATGGATCAAAACATTTTTGGCGGACGAAAACGATCACGTTTTGTTTGAAACATTGCGTTGGATCGCTGACAGGAATTTGAAAGCGTATCTCGCGGAAGTAGAAGCGATTCTGAACCGAAGCGATCTGAGTTACTCAAACTTCGAAGCCGCTATTGCAACGTTAAATACATTGAACGGACAATCCGAAAATGGAGTTCGAAATCCAGAACTATTGCTCGCGCGAGTCCAAGATGACCAGAGTGATCCACAACTGCGAGCGTTCGCCTTGCGAATGCTTCCGACGCAGCCACGCTCCGCATCGAAGAAAGGAACTGCCCCGGTCCGCAATTTCTCCAAAGGACTCACGCTCGAATTGCTCCAACAGCTTTTAAAGGTGAACGACCCAGCGTTGTCGCTCGAAGTCGTGCGCACGCTCTCTGGGAACCCGATTGTTTCTCAAAAATTGCTTCGGGAAATCGCTATTGATTCCAGCCAAGCTGCCAACTTGCGTGCTGAAGCAGTTGCAGGTTTGGCTGCCGTCGTTGAACAGAACGCGGGAGTGTTAATCAAATTGGTGGAAGACAATGAACGTATCGTTCGTGAAGAAGCTTTAAGAGGGTTAAGGTCTGGGGAACGCTCACCAAAACAAATCAACCTCTTGAAAACGATTGCTGACCGGTATCCCGAATCAAACGATCTGTTCCAGGCAATCTTGATCCCGACCACTTTGACCGCAGGACGCCCTCCCTTGGAGAAGACGGATGAATGGCTTAAGTTACTCGGTGCCGTGAAGGCTCCAGCCGACTCAGCAACAGGGAAGCGAATTTTCCATCACTCTCGAATTGCTCAATGCACGAACTGTCATCGCCATCAGGGACGCGGCAACGTCGTTGGTCCTGACCTGAGTGGGGTCAGTCACGGGAAGGGAAAAACCTGGCTGCTCCAGTCGATCCTGGAACCGAGCCGCGAAATGGCACCGGAGTATCTGCCGCGAACCGTTCTGCTCAAAGATGGAACCGTCTTTACCGGAATTCGATTACGGTCCTCAGTCAAAGAAGCAATGCGAGATACAAACGGACAAAACCGAACCTTTGATCGGAATGATATTGAATCGATGGTGGAATCGACGATCTCCTTCATGCCAGTCGGGTTGACTAAAACGTTAACTGTTCGAGAGATTCGTGATTTGATTGCATTCCTCGAAAAAGATTTGTCACAGTGATCATTCACACTGACACATTGTGACGACCGTCCAGCGTGGTGCTGGGTGATGCAAAGAACGAAACTTGCGTAAGAACTCCCTTCCTCGCCTGAAGCTTGAAAGTGTTGTTATGAATCCTGAAAAGATTTGCGAAACGGAAATCAGTCGCCGCCAGTTTCTCTCCACGAGCGCAGCGGCAGGCGTGGCGGGGGCGATGACAACTTCTCTGTCCGCATCGCTGGCGAGTGCTTCGAACAAGGCTGGATCGCTTCACATCGGGACGTTTCGGTTTGATGTAACACCACCGATGGGGCATTCACTTTGCGGTGGTTGGATCAAACCGGTCCTCGGCGTAGACGATCCGTTGGAAGCAATCGGATACGTCATCCTCGGAGCCGGAAAACCGATTGTTGTCTGTGTTGTTGACTGGACAGGTCTTCTAAACTCCGCTCATCTTCAATGGCGGCAAGCCCTGGCGGATGCCGCTGGGACGACCATCGACCGCGTCACCGTGCATTGCGTGCATCAACACAATGCTCCGTTCGCGTGTTTGGATGCTGAGGACATCATTCTGGAGCAAGGTGACCTGCCGCATATTGTCGAACGAGACTTCTATCGTCGTTGCCTTGACGCCGGACAAACGGCTGTCGAGAAGGCGATCAAGCAAGCAACACCGATCACTCATGTTGCCTATGGGCAAGCCGCGGTTGAGAAGGTCGCTGGCAACCGCCGAATCATTGGTCTCAATGGGAAAGTCATCTCGCAGCGTGGCAGCAGTTCTAAGAGTGAAGTCCATCAACGACTCCCTGAAGGGCTGATTGATCCGATGCTCAAGACCGTTGCGTTTTACAACGGCGATAAAAAAATCGTCGCCAGCCATTTCTACGCCTGTCATCCGATGAGTTACTACGGCGACGGTCAGGTCAGT
>DAOUPA010000448.1 GCA_030626405.1 Planctomicrobium sp. | reverse complement strand
TTTTCTGGTCAGACTGGCGTCGTCATCACCAACTGATCGCCAAACTCAGTCACTACAAAAAAAGAGGCCACGACCCACCAAAATTGTAATGTGCAACTGTAATACTAGAAACCTTAGCCATAGCTTGTAAATCCAAGGTGGGTTGTTTCGTATACGTTTAGATCGGGGTGCCCGAGTCCAACCGGATGAGGTTGGGGTCTAGGGAAGGTGCCGCCCTCAAAACAGGCTCAAAAGCGCTCTACGTTTTGTTAACTTAGAATGGTGTTTTGCGCTCGCGCGAGCGCTCTCGGAGTCGACTTTCTGCTAACCCGTAGACAAAAGATCGAAAATCGTTGAAAACGTCACCCTTGATCGATCACGACGCGAACTCGCTAACTGTTGATATCACTTGCACTTCCGGAATACCAGCGCTCTCTCCGGGGTTCGTACTGTGGTCTTGTACGGGGAGATCTGGATGCCCCTGCATGATATAGACGTGGCGTGTCATGACATTTTCCCATAGCTATTTTCGTGAGCCGGATGCCGTTGAAAAATTGGATGCGGCCATCAAATCAATTCCTTGGACTTGGAAGAGTTTGAACTCATTTCCATGGCCTGTTCAATCGCCAGTTTGAGATCACACATGCGGAAAGGTTTTTTCAAGACAACCGCACGGTTCGCTTTCTCGGCAGTCACATCTTCATACCGGTTTTCAGTGACATAAACTGCAGCCACTGGGTGGCGGTAACGGATCAGTTTGACGGCTTCCAGACCACTTAATTTTTGTAAATCGACGTCACAAATAATGACACAAGGCATCGATTGAAAACAAAGTTGCACCAACTCTTCGCCATTTTCAACGATTCCAACAACCTGATATCCCAAGTGAGGGAGCACTCTTTGGTAGTATTCCCGAAGCTCAGGTTCGTCCTCGGCCACGGCTACGCAAACTGGTACTTCAGTTCCTTGGAATTTAGAGGCTTCGGTCATAGTAGCGCACTCTCTCGCTGACCAACACTCACAACCAAACGAACACGACAAGAGCCCTCCGACTCCATTTCGCTCCGATTCTATCCATGTTACGCCAGAGTCTCATTGATAAACTTTCGACAAAACAACACTGTCAGTCGCCATGAATACCAACCATCACGATCCTTCAAAAGTAAACTGAAACCGCACGCATCGTTCGGGGAATACACAAAACAATCTCTGCCCCCGAATCGAATGTATTACGCGCCGTAACACCCCCCCCAGGGGCAGCAACGATCTCTTTTGCAATTGCCATGCCAAGGCCTGTTCCAGCTCGTTTGGAAGTAAAGAAAGGATCAAAAATTTTGTCGATTTGCTCTTTAGAAAGCCCTGGCCCGTTGTCACGCACGGAAATTTCGATTGCAGGTTGCAGGTTCAATTCAGTATCGCGGCATTTGACGTCAATTTGCCCAGGATTCGGACACGCGGAGATGGCGTTTTCAAAGATATTGCGAAACACCTGGCGCATCGCGAATTCATCAATGTCACAGAGTGTGTCAGCAGAGCGCACACTCTCATTAAATTGGACCAGTTTGTCTGGATGCGAAATTTCTAATTCATCCCATACTTGAGACCATTGAATCGCAAGGTCACTTTGCTGGATTTCGAGGTGTAGCGGAGCGGAATAATCGCGAACTTCCCCAAATAGGTGATGGATCTCTTCGAGAGCCCGCTGTGCTCGGATTGCCAATTTGAGCAACTCAGGTTGATCCTGTAACTCAAGCGAGAGCATCTCAAGATTTGCTTGTCCTCGCTGCAAAGCGTTTCTACTTTCGTGAGCCAGACCAGTAAAGCTCCGACCAACCACTACCAATCGTTCCATCTGCTCGGTTCGCTCAGCAGTTTCCTGGTCTAACTCTAAAAAACAAGCTTGAGCATCCAGTCGAAACTGCTTGTTCCGTCGCAGCCGACCCGATCTATGAGTGCTAATACCATTGTGTTCTGCGATCATCGGACCCATCGCCACTGTCCTTGAAGGGAGGAGGAATGTGATTTAAGACGATCATAGAATAAATATTTGAAGAGGTATTCGCAGTCAAAAAAATCAGTGAATGATACTCAGGAATTACAGAAGCACGGTGTCAGGAATTTTCTGACACCGTGCTTCTGTGGGAATTTGTGGTCACTCCGGGACGTTGCAGAATCAACCGTTTTCCAGAACCCATTGTGTCGCATTATGTGTCAGTTCGGCCATGGATTCGACGCCCAGCTTTTTCTTAATACGGGCACGATAGGTCTCAATCGTTTTTGGACTTAATTTCATTTGGTCCGAAATTTCTTTCGTCGTAAGACCGTGGCCGATCAGTTGATAGGTTTCCAGTTCGCGATCAGAAAGTTCTTCCACTGGCGATACCTGCAAACTCTGCTTCCCCTGCACCATTCGATGGAGCAAAACCTCGGACATTTCAGGACTCAAATAGACCTTGCCTGATAAAACACGGTGAATGGCGGTGAGGATGGACTCAGAAGCAGACTGTTTGTTGATATAACCCACCGCGCCTGCGCGGAGCGCGCGATCCGCGTACAACGAATCATCGAACATCGACCAAACGAGCATCAGCGGAGGATTTGGCCGATTCTTAAGCATCTCAATAAGACTAAGCCCGCTTCTACCCTTGAGCGAGACATCAATAATTGCGAGGTCGGGGGACGTCTCCTCAACAACACGCAATGCCTCGTTGATATCAGATGCTTCGCCGCAAACTTCCAAGCCGGATTCACTATTGATGCGGATCGCCAGACCTTCACGGGAGATTGGATGATCATCCACAATTACGACTCTGGCCATCAGGAGAAACTCAATCAAGCTGCTTGACAAGATTGTGTCAACAGGGACCAGAAGGATTTATACGTGCCCTGGGTCTGTTGCGTCGACAGTGCAGCATAGCCGTGTCCCTCCCTGTTCGCCAGCTTGTACCGTCAAATGTCCACCAATCAACCAGGCTCGATAATGCATGATGCGCATTCCAATTCCCTCAGAATCGGAACCAGATGAGTGATCGCGTGCCAGCGGCACATTTTCAATCCCGATTCCATTGTCTTCAACCTCAAGGACAATCTGAGAACCGGCTTGACTAAGCGAGATCGTCACTTGGGTCGCGCGACCATGCTTGATGCAATTTGTGGAAGCTTCCTGAGCAATTCGGTACAAATGCGTCGCTGTTTCACTATCGTGGACTGCAACCGGAACAGGAATGCTCGCTCGACAAGAAATGTCGTATAAGTCCGTCACATGTTTTGCCAAATTGTTGAGCCCGGAACTCAGACCATCCGGATGGATTTGTACAGGCACAAGTCCCTTTGAGATTGCACGTACTTGGCCCAGAACGCGTTTCAGTCCAGTCGACAACTTGTTGGAAACTGAAAGTGTCTGACTCCCCTCGATGTTAAGTTCGCATCTGGCAAGGAGGGAAATCAACGTGTCCGCCATGAGTCCCAGTCCGGTAAGTTCTTGTCCCACTCCATCGTGCAGATCCTGACCGATCCGACGTTGTTCATCGGTTGCGATCTGCAGAATTTGTTGCTGCAAAAATCTTCGATCACTGAGATCGCGGATGATACCGGTGAACAGGCCGGAATTTATGACCTCGCTCACAGCCAGACTCGCCGGAAAGATCGAGCCATCCTTCCGCAGCCCGGAGACTTCGCGACCGACCCCGATCATTCGAGCTTCTCCGGTTTTCAGATAGCGAGAGAGATAGCCATCATGTCTATCACAGTACGGCGGAGGCATTAGCATTTTGACATTCTCTCCGATCAATTCGTCCTGAGTGTATCCAAACAAGTCTGTCGTCGCCGAATTGATACTGTCAATCACGCCTCGCTGGTCAATGGTGATAATCGCGTCGGCAGCGGTTTGGAGAATGGAACGCAATCGCTCGTTACTCTCGCGCAATGCACTTTCAGCGAATAGTCGCTCCGTGATATCCCGACCTGTACAAAGCAAACCAACGAATTCCCCGTCCTCTGCAAACAACCGCGCATCGAACCATTCAACCTCCAGCGGTCGTCCACCTTTCGTCAGGATTGTATTGACATTTCCGACAGTTTGTTCGCCCGCCAGAGCACGTTGAAATAGCTGACGAACCAATTCTTGATCTTGATCTGGCTGGAATGTCTCAAACCAATTTCGTCCCTGCACTTCTTCAAATTTCCATCCAGTGAGTTTTTCTGCATACTGATTAAAGTTCACGATGCAGCCATCGGAATCTAGCAACAGGATGATGTTCTGAGTCGTATCGATGATATTTCGATTTAATTCGTGGTCGTGGTGTAAGGCGATTTCAGTCTGCTTGCGCGCAGAGATGTCGCGGTGAATCCCGATGTAGTGTGTGGTGTTCCCTTGTGTGTCAACGAGCGGGCTGATGAACAATTCAGCGGGATACTGTGTCCCGTCTTTTCGATAGTTGATCAGCTCGCACTGATACGGCTGCTGAGCAAGCAGGGATTTGCGGAGCAATTCTATCGTTTCTCGATTCGACGCTTCACCTTGAAACAGACGTGGGGTTTGGCCAATCAATTCCTCTTTGGAATAGCCCGTGATACGGCATAAGGCGTCGTTCACATAGACAATTTCAGGTCCAGGCCAAATCATATGATCTGTGGTGATCATGACACCTTCCTCGAGACTGGCCATCGCTTCAGCGAGAAGACGGACTTCCTGAGTTTGCTCAGCGACGCGTTCCTCCAGCGTTTCGTTGAGATCATTGAGGGCTTCTTCAACTTTTTTCCGCCGGGTGATCTCTCGCAGCAACCCGTCGTAAGCGATCAGTTCTCCCTGAGCATCGTATTGTGGTGAAGCTGTGTTGAGGACCCAGCAAATTTGCCCATCTTTTTTATGAATTCGATGTTCTATCGGCGGCGGTTCCTGACCAGCCAGGAGACGAGCCGCTTGTTCCTCGACAAGCGGGCGGTCTTCGGGTGGAACCATGGCAATCCAGAGCAATGGATTCTCGTGAAAATCTTCCGGAGTATAGCCTGTCACGGCTTTGCAGTTGACTCCATGCAGCGTTTCAACCACCCGACCATGGACCACCAGCACACGAAAAACATAATCGGTGACCGCAGCAGTTAAACGGCGGTAGCGATGTTCGCTCTCCTCAAGTGTTTGACGTATGGTTGTGATATCGGTCACATCAATGAGAGCCGTCCGACAATGTCGTTCACCTTCGGGACCAAACGCGATACTTTCCAATCGTACCGTCAACAGGGTGCCATCCGGCTGACGTAAAGTGACTTCGCATGTCTGTTTGGTGTCGCTGGATAACACTGCTTGACGATGCAAGTAACAAATGTCATGGGAATCCGGTTCCAGCCAAGTTGAAATGTTCGCGCCAACCAGATTCTGGCGGTGATCCCCCAGCAAGTTCGCAGCCGTTAAGTTGAGTTCCAGGATGCGACCCTCTTTGTTGAGTGTCGCGTAACCGACCGGTGCAAAGTCATATAAGTCGGAGAAACGATCGCGTGAATAGGCCAAATCGACCTGCGCATCGCGAAGCTCTTCGTTCTGGATCTCTAATTCCGCCTGGTAGACACTTAATTCAT
>DAOUPA010000592.1 GCA_030626405.1 Planctomicrobium sp. | reverse complement strand
GGCACGACCTCATTGGGGAAAGCTTTGCCCTCTTTCACAGGACGAATTACGTGACCTCTACCCAGCGTTCACCAGGTTTCAAGGAATTTGCAATGCAGCTGACCCCGATCATTTATTCAAAAATTCGTGGATGGAAGAGTTGCTGAAGTAATAAATTGAGAATGAACCATACCATTTGATGGAAACGTAACATGAAAAAACGAACACTGACACTACTTCTGTTTTCTTTCCTTATTCACTCGGCAGTCGGGGACTCCCGCTCCAGTGGCGTTGGCTCGACATCATCGTCTGATGAACCGAAAGGCCAACAACAGAACGTCAGACCGCCAGTTGTGCAATTCGATCCACAAGAATTCGTTCAGAAAAACCAGGATGAGGAGACAATAGATGATACTGACGTGCTGGAGATTCATCCTTCCGAAATTTTGGGTGCACACAAAAGTTCGATCGTCGCGCTCTCCATTTCTCCAGATGAGGCAATTCTCGTCGCAGGTTCAAATGATCCGTATCTCACATTCTGGAGTACAGCGGATGGAAACCTCATCGAAAGAGTCGAATTCCCAGCCAATGTCCTCACCGATCTCACAATCACCAGAGATGGGACTCGGGTGGTTGTCGCTACAAAACACGGGCTGCTGTACATCTACGATCTTAAAACTCGAAAAATGATTTCTGAAGTCTCCAGCCCCGACAAGAATGTCGAAAGCGTACTCTCGGCTCCAATGTCTGTTCTAACCTCCGAGGACCAGGTGGCGCTGGGTGATTGCTCACTCAGCGCTCCCACAGATCCGTACGTGCGGATATTACCGCATACGGTTCCTCAAATCATAGGTTCGCTGCATGACGAAGCTTGGAACGCGTCGCGCGAGCGGGGGCAAGCGGGAATCCGCCCAGATCGTGCTTGAACGCACACCGCTACGCGCGCATCGTGGAACTGCACCTGGACGAATCTCGTCATTTCGAATCAGTTCGGCCGCTGATCAAGATTCCCCAACAGGATTCGCACATCTCGGCCTTGATTCGCCTGCAGATGGAAAAGGAAGAGTTGGCCTGCGTGACCGACGAAAAAGGTGCCATCTGTAGGCTTGTTGTTCGCGGACCAGGTTGACCAAACGGCTGTTCCGCGGAACCCCAGGGGCAAGCAGCGAAGCTGATGGAAGATAAGCCAATCCGTCGGCTGGTCTTGCGAGACGATGTCGGCGCATGCGTCGGTGTCGTCTCGCTTGGCGACCTGGCCCAGCGAACTCACGACCGCGAACTGTCCGGCGAAGCGCTCGAGAAAGTTTGCAAACCTGTCGCGAGCGGCACGTAGTTTGCTAGGCAGTTGCATGGCTGACTTCGCCAGCGAGCGAAAAGAAAGGATCCGCAACATGAGTAGGTTTGCCATCATCGATACCGACTTAGATCTAACCGTGGCGGCTGTTACTTCGGATGCAACGCCGGAGTCGGCCGCTGTGCAACACGGTGACCTTCTAGTCGGTCCTGGCCCGTTCAATAGTTATGAAGATGCGTACGATGCACTCCTGGCGAGACCGGAGGAAGAGCGAGAAGCAAGAAGCGAGAAGCGAGTGAATTTAGATTCAAACCACCGCGACCCGATGTGGCATTCTCGCTGGTGTGTGGCCTGCTTGGCTTGCACATTGGTGCTGGGTGCGACGATGCAAGCGGACGCTCAGACGCCTGTGGTCGCCGTCGTGGAGTTACAGGACCAGGCGATCACGCCTGGAACGCAGCGATATGTGTTACGGGCCTTGGACTCGGCCGAACAAGACAACGTCGAGTGCATTGTGATTGTGCTTGACACGCCAGGTGGCTTATTAACCTCGACCCGGCGCATCGTTAAGCGAATTCTGGGGAGTCGAATTCCTGTTGTTGTCTTCGTGTCACCGGCCGGAAGCCGGGCGGCTTCCGCCGGAGTTTTCATTACGTTGTCGAGTCACGTCGCCGCCATGGCACCCGGAACGACGATTGGCGCGGCCCATCCTGTGCAAGTTGGGGGTCTGCCAATCGGACCGCAGTCGCCGGGAGACGCAACAAAACCCACAAGCGAAGATTCAAAAGAATCCGACTCTGCTACCGGCAGCATACTGGAAGAGAAGATTATCAACGATACGGTCGCTTGGGCGCAAGCACTGGCTAATCGCCACGACCGTAACGCTGATTGGGCCGCCGAGGCAGTGACCAAGAGTTCGTCTCTGACAGCCAAGGAAGCCGAACAAAAAGGTGTGGTCGACTTGTTGGCCAATGATTTATACGACTTGCTCGAACAGATCGATGGCCGTGAAGTGCGGTTGGCGGATGGAATGACAACGCTCGACACATCCGGAGCTACCGTTCAACATATTCCCATGTGGTGGGGCGAACAACTACTGGCAACGATCGCTAGTCCCAACATCGCATTCTTGCTGATGATCTTCGGCTTCTACGGCATCCTCTTCGAGCTGTACAGCCCCGGCTGGGGTGTGGCGGGCACGCTGGGCGTGATCTGCATGCTGCTCGCCTTTTTTGGTTTAGCGGTACTGCCTGTGAATTACCTTGGCTTGGCGTTGATCATCGTGGGCTTAGTGCTTTTGGCGGCAGAAGCCTTCGTGACGAGTTTCGGAACGCTCGCGATTGCCGGCACATTTTGCCTAGTCGCGGGCGGTGTGATGCTGGTCGATTCACCCGCAGGTTTTCAGCGGGTCTCGTTGAGCGTGGTTGTGCCCGTAGCCGCGGCCACCGCGGCAATTACGCTGTTCCTCGTGAGCGGCATTGTTCGGGCACACTCGTCTCAGGTTCTGACAGGCGTCGAAGCGCTCATCGGGCAACTAGCTGTTGCGACAGGGGACTTTGCTCCGCAAGGTGACAATTTCACCGGAATGGTTGCCATTCACGGTGAACGCTGGCGTGCCATCAGCGCGGAGCAGGTGAAGCAGAAGCAAGCGTGCGAAGTCCAGGAAACAGAAGGCTTAACCTTGACGGTCCGACCGCGCAGCGATGCGACAACTGTTTCCCCTCCGGAAGAATCATAGAACTCGGCACACCACTAACACAAAGGAGCAGTCATATGTCCATCTTTCAAGAGTTCAGCGGTTTGGAGTTCGCGGGTATCTTCATCGCCATTGTCGTGCTCTACCTGTTGTCGTGTATCCGCATCCTCTTCGAGTACCAGCGCGGCGTCGTTTTCCGTCTGGGGCGCGTGTTACGCCAACCAAAGGGGCCCGGACTTGTGCTGGTCTTTTGGCCCATCGATCAGATGATACGCATCAGCCTGCGGACGCACGTGCACGACGTACCGCCACAAGATGTCATCACGCGTGACAACGTGTCCGTGAAGGTCAACGCAGTGGTCTACTTTCGAGTGATTGATCCCATGAAAGCGGTGCTGGAGGTCGAAGACTTTGCTTACGCCACGCATCAGCTTTCGCAGACCACACTGCGGAGCACGGTCGGACAGTCTCAACTGGACGAACTTCTTGCGGAGCGCGACAAGATCAACGCCCAACTGCAGACCGCGATCGACGAGCAGTCAGACCCTTGGGGAATCAAGGTTTCGTTGGTGGAAGTCAAACACGTTGATTTGCCAGATGTGATGCAACGCGTGATGGCAAAACAGGCTGAAGCCGAACGAGAACGTCGGGCCAAAGTGATTCACGCCGAGGGCGAGTTTCAGGCGGCCGAGAAACTCCGCGACGCCGCGGAAATCATCCACAAACACCCGATGGCAATGCAAATGCGATTTCTGCAAACGCTGGTCGATGTAGGCGCCGAGAACAATACGACAATCGTGTTTCCCATCCCAATCGACTTAATTGGACCAATGATGAACAGCGCGACGTCACGGAACGGCCGACCCGCCCCGGAAAGTGACGACAACCAGCAGC
>DAOUPA010000572.1 GCA_030626405.1 Planctomicrobium sp. | reverse complement strand
GATCACCGGAAGACAGGTCGCCTTGCAACAAGCGCTGGACGAACATATCGCTATTCTCGATGCCCTGGCCAGACGCCGTCCTGCGGCTGCGCGCAAGGCAATGGCGGCGCATATCACATCGCGCCTTGAGGCAGTGCTGCAACGAGTAGCTGATAATAACGCAAGCAGGTGACGGGGTTCCTCAGCCGTCACTTCGACCCGCCGTGCACTAGTCTCTTCCTCTATAGAAACTGTCTCGAAATAGAATCCCGATTTGCTGAGGAGACGTGACCTTCTGAGGTGTAGCGGTTTCAACATCGAGTGGGTAGTGGTGAGCGGGTAGGAAAACATCCGTAATACCGACAGAGTTTTCTTTCTATCCACTTCCAGCTACCCAATTTTTATCGTGAAAGCCAAGAGGAAATCTGATTGATGGATGGATACAGTCAAACAGGGAAGTTGTTTCAGGACTGTTCTTGAGAGAGTGTTTTAGAATTGCATTGAAACGGAAACAATCGCTACAGCTCCAGACACCACGCTGATATCTCAGGCTGGGGAACGAACTCTTCTCAATGAATTTGCAATCAATTGCCAGTCTTCATTCTGGGGAAAACAAGGCGTTTTCTAAAGATGATGTTTCCCATGTTTGGTCCGGTAAACATTGAATCCGGAATACAGCCTGAAATTTGAGTTGGGCGTTCTACTCGGGGGATCCTGGCTATTCCCCATCTCACATGACGACATCACAACCAGTTGCTTTCTGATGCCAATACGGTCTTTTTCATGCTTTCTATTCACTTGTTCTGAAATTTCCCTTACAACGTATGTGCAAGATTTTTGTCTCGGTTGGTAGCAACACAATATTATGAATTTGATAAGAGTTCTCTTTGGATGTTCGCTGTTGTTGGGCGCTTTGGCTCAATCCGTTGGAGCGGAAGATTCGAGGCTGGATCATTTTAAGAAAGACGTGCAACCGCTGTTGAAGCGGTTGTGCTACGAGTGCCACGGAGCGAATCAAAGCAAGGGCGAGATTCGATTCGATCAGCTTGATCCCGACATGATCAAGGGAGCGGACGCTGAAACTTGGCACGACGTTCTGAACCAACTCAACCTCGGCGAAATGCCACCACGAAAGTCTAAGCAACCCACGGCTGAGCAGCGGCAGCTTCTCACAAAATGGATGTTGTCAGCACTGCGTGAAGCATCCGCGGCGAAACGTTACAAGGAAGGACGCGTCGTCACACGGCGACTGACTCGCTATGAGTATGCGAATACCATGCGAGAGCTGTTGTTGGTCGATTTGGACTTTGCTCGTGATTTGCCACCGGAGCCAGCATCACCACCCGGTTTCCTGAACAATGGGGCCACACTCGAGATGTCACCAACACAGATTGAGGTGTACCTCAAGGCAGCTCGCGGAGGGTTGGCAGAAGCCGTCGTCACTGGGCCACGTCCCAAGCTGCATGAGTTCGCGCAAACAGAAACGGCAGTCGGTAAACTCCCCACGAAAAAAGTTGCCGGACACAATCCAGTGAAACCAGAATTCATTCTGGACTTGAAGGACTTTCCACGGCACGGCATCTTCGAGCTGAAAGTCACAGCGCGGGCAGCCATTCCAAAGGGAGAAGATTTTCCCCGGATACGCATTTCGATGGGCCACGTGCCTGGCATTATTCATGTACCGCGTGGCGAAATCGGTGAGGCCGATGTTTCGCAGCAGGAACGGACATTCACGTTCCGTGGGCGAATGGAGGATTTCCCACAGCCTGGTCCAGTCGCCTTTGGAAATTCTGGTTTCAAAGGGATGATCATCATGATCGATTTTCTTAACGCCGATGGCAACGAACTGCGTTACTCGGATCGAAAATACGCGCAGCGTCCTCCTCCACCGAAAAAGAAAAAAAAGGATCAGATTGCAAAAGAGGATGAAGTCAAAACGCCCCCGAAGGAAAAATTAGAGCCTGTCCCATTCGGTGATCGCCTAGAGATTATGGTCACATCGGTCGAGTTCAAAGCCCCGGTCCATGCCAGCTGGCCGCCGCAAAGTCATCAACGATTACTGTTTGCCTCAGAGAACTCCAGAGATGAACTGCGTTATGCCCGTGAGCTGTTGCAGCGATTCATGCGGTCCGCATACCGACGTCCTGTTCGGCCTGATGAAATCGAACAAACAGTTCAATTATTCGAAACGATTCGACCGCGCACTGATTCGTTTGAGGTGGCGATTCGCGAGACCTTCGCCTCGGTTCTTGTGTCGCCACACTTTCTCTACATTGTCGAAAATCGAGAAGCAAATCTCAAAGATCAACGTGTCACCGACTTCGAACTTGCTTCTCGTCTTTCTTATTTTCTATGGAGTTCACAGCCAGATCAACAACTTCTTGATCTGGCTGAACAAGGGACTCTCCACGAGCCGCCTCTCCTCCAAAAAGAGATCAAAAGACTGCTAGCCGACGACCGTTCGTCGGAGTTCATTCGACACTTTGTCGATCAGTGGCTCGACTTAGATGCACTCGATCGTGTGGCAGTGAATCCGGAGTTTTACCCTGAGTTCGACAACGAGCTAAAGGAGCACATGCGTCAAGAAACGCAGGCATACTTCGAGAGAATATTACTAGACAACCGCAGCTTGATGGAATTACTTGACTCCGACTGGGCGATGCTTAATCGTCCATTGGCGAAGCACTATGCTGTGGAAGGGCCGCGTTCGTCACAGTTCGAGCGTGTTGTTTTTAAACCAGAAAAACGTCGTGGTGGTCTGCTTACGCAGGGATCGTTCCTGTTAGCAAATTCCAATGGCGAGGATTCACATCCGATTAAACGAGCAGTCTGGATATTGGACCGGTTGCTCGATTCCCCACCTGCACCACCTCCACCAGACGTTCCAGAACTAGACGCGGAAAGTCCCGATCTCGCGAAACTGACATTGAAAGAACAACTCGTTGTTCATCGCCAGAAGGAGTCTTGCAAGAGCTGCCATCAGGGCATTGATCCGTGGGGGATCCCACTGGAAAACTTTGACGCCATTGGTCGCTGGCGAACTCTGATTCCTGCTCACCGTAAAAGGCCCGAGACAGCAGTTGATGCATCGAGCGTTCTTCCGGGTGGTGAAGCAATCCATGGTTTGCGCGAACTACAGCGTTACCTGGTCGAAGAGCGGAGCCAGTGGTTTGCCCGATCTGTCGTGAAACGTCTGATGGCGTATGGTCTCGGTCGATCACTCGATTTCGGTGATCGCGAGGCCGTTGAAACACTTACAGAGCGATTTATTGAAAACGATTTTCGTTTGCAGCCCCTGATTGTCGATTTCATCCAGAGTGAGACGTTTCAAACCAAGTAGAACAGAGTTACAATAAAACCGTTCGGTTCATTCAAATGAGTTTGTCATGAAGAAATCCTGGAAAATCAATCGGCGAACTGCTCTCAAAGCAGCTGGCGTCAGCGTGGCGCTTCCTTGGCTGGAAGTCATGGGTGCTCCAAACAAAATCGAGCAAGAACTTCCACGCCGCTTGTGTGCCATCATGTTTCCATTCGGAATCGCGATGCCGAAAAAGGATGCCGAGGACCGCGAGTGGGGCTGGTTCCCAACCGGTTCTGGCAAGGATTTCCAGCTGACCAACGTCCTGAAACCGCTCGAACCGCTGATGGACGATGTTTCAATTTTTCAGGGGTTGTCCCATCCTCGTTGCCGGGCAATGAATGGACATGACACCGGTGACACTTTTCTCACAGCGAATCACCTGGCGCCTGTGACCTATCAAAATACAATTTCACTCGATCAATACGCTGCAAAGCAAATCGGTCAGCAGACGCGAATTTCATCGCTAACACTTTCGACCGACGGTGGAGTCGGTCCACGAACGCGGACAACAACACTTTCCTACACCGACAAGGGTCAACCGATCCCTGCCCTCTCAGATCCAAAACAAATTTTCCAGCGGCTTTTCGGTCAAGATGGTGCGAGTCAGAAAGACCGTCGTCAACTTCAAAACACAGGCAGCATTCTAGATCTTGTTATGGATCAATCCAAATCTCTGAACCGAAAGCTGGGCGTGGCGGATCAGCGAAAATTGGCAGAATATGAAACGTCGGTTCGCGAAGTTGAACAGAGAGTTGAGCGATCACGAAG
>DAOUPA010000042.1 GCA_030626405.1 Planctomicrobium sp. | reverse complement strand
TCAGGAAAACATTTTTAACAACCCCGTCCATTGGGGCAACGACAGGTAGAGACCTGACCGGGCGCAGTTGAAGCAAGACCTGATAACTCTCCGGAGATCTCAAAGTGAGTGCCGCGCGCTCAATCACGACACCTGTCGGCTGTTCTTCACCCTCTTTGTCCTGTGCAGAGCTTGTTCCTGCAGAAACGAAAATAGTCAGAATGAAAAGAAAAGTACCGTGGAGTCGCTGAGAGGTGAGCATCTTTAACTATTTCCTCGTTGTCGTTCGGAGCCGTTCTTACAATGACCGGGGATTCAACATCTGATTATGTGATGAGAAAATTGGAAGTCAACTAGTAGTCCGTCTCATCTCAATTTTCGGTTGGGAAAACATGTCGAGAGCGACAACGGAGCGGATTTGCTAGAAACCTACCCGTAAACCAAGCTGCTACGCAGCACTAGCACGATGCAGAACAACGTTCTGATATGATGCAAAGCGCGTGAAGACTTGCCTGAAAGATGAAAAACAGAGAGGATATTCTGTTGTTGTTCACCTCATTTCACTTTCCTTGTCACGTATTAACAAAACGAGATCGGGAGAGCCTTTCAACATCCTCCCCAAAACCCCCACTATGTCCTCTTGGAGAACTCATGTTTCATCGATTCCTCTGCCTTTTGTTTTTGTCCCTGACAACCTGTCAGTTGTCAGCAGAACAGAAGTATCACTACACAGGTCAACTGGAGAGAATTGAACGTGGCGGATCTAGAACTCAGCTGAAAGAATTCTCAGTGAATTGTGTTGTCGCCTCGGACGACAAGTCGAGTGCATTTTATCATCTCGATGAAACCGGTTCAAAGCTCCCGTGGATCGAACGCTTCGGAAAGACTTCCAAACAAGATCAAATTCTCTCAAAAAGAGGAGTCGCCATTGGATATCGTCACCTCGATCGAAATTACGTACTGCCTGTTGCCCTTCCATATTTTGCAAACTTTGACAAACTCGAAGTTGGAGCCGCGTGGAAGAACGATCAAGGGGAGTTTCGGGTCACTGGTGAAAAAACCGTCAATGACCTGAAATGTTGGGAAGTGAAAGCGACGACCGGCATCGCCCGTCACCATCAACTCTATGTAAGGCAGGATTCCCCGATCGTTGAAGCCGGGACACAAACAGTCTTCATGGGATCAGGCGATCGATTTCAAATGACGTTTCGACTTGATCAGACTGATAGTGAAACGAACGAGACCAGCCCTGATTTGGCGGCGGCGATCAAGTATCTACTGGAAATGAAAACTACAGCAGCACGAAGTGAACATGAGCGCTTTGAGCCACTCTCTCCTGAAAATGTAAAAGAGATCGCAAAATCACGTATTGAGCTATTAGCAGTTTGTCACGAAACATTCTTGCACAGTTTTGCAAAAGAAGTCGACAACAACCTGACCACTGTTCTCAGTCGCAAGGACCGCGTTGATAGCCTCGCCGATTCGATGCTCAAGAACGCTTCTCCTAAATTCACATTGCAAACACTTCAGTCGAAGAGCATTTCTTCATCATCACTGTTAGGGAAAACGGTTGTATTGCACTTCTGGGACTATGCGAATCCAACTCTCGAACAACCATACGGTCAGGTCGGATATCTTGACTTCACCCACAATCGCTGGGAAAGCAAAGGGGTCGTCGTGTACGGCGTGGCGGTGAATTCACAACTCATTGATGCACAAACGCGAGAAGCGGCCATTCGCGAAATTGAACGATTAAAACAATTCATGAAGCTAAGTTACGAGATTACTTTTGATGCAGGAGCGGTCCTCAATTCGTTCGGAAATCCAACTCGGCTCGGAGAAGAACTTCCGCTGTGGGTTGTGATTTCGCCAGAAGGAAAAGTCGTTCATTACCAAACAGGGTTCTATGAAGTCGACAACCGGGTTGGTTTAAAGGCACTAGACCAGGCAATAGAAGCGGCCATTCAATAGTTCAACTGGGCCAAGCATCCGGGATTGAGAGGCAAAGGAAAGGCTGCCACTGCAAGGATCATTTATGGAGGCAAAATTTCCCTGATTGCCGAACCATCGCAATCGTTAAAGTTTAACTGGAAAATTGCTGCCAACTTCAACGAGACTCTTGTTTCATGGAGACAGAGAGCCGAATAATCCCGATAGGACGATTAGTTGGCATTCATGGAGGGGACTGATGAAGGATCTCTATCAACCCGTTTTCTGGTGTGGTTTCGCGCTTTCACTTTCGGCCCTGTATGCGAGTGCCGAAAAATTAGCCTCTGGTTCCGAGTCCTCGATTCAGAAACCGGTTCTTATGCAGATCTCGATTGGAGAGCCTGTTCAAGGTGAAGTCAACTTGGGACCACAAGAAGAAGTTCCAGGGTACGGCAAAGATTCCCAGCCTTCAACTCAACTTCCATCTCAGCCTGATGGTGATCTGACCCCTCCACTCCCCAGCAAGACTTCCGCATTCTATGCAGCGGCGAAAGCAGCGATGGAGTCTCCGTAACGAATCATTGGAAGAAATCTCGCAGTCTCCACACATCAGCGATGGAGACACGGTTTTCGAATCGAGAGAGTGTAGACTGCGAAGCCAGTTCGACTCACTTTTCTCCAGACTGTACGGTCACAAAAAAAGTTGAAAGACCGAATCAGTTCGCTGTGTGTTGTGGTCGTTTTGATCATCGTATCCAGTGAGGATTCCAGAGTTGCGCTTCTACACCATCGAGAGTGTTGAATGGACACGGAGTCGCCCTGCTCATCATGAAGCGCGTTAGTGAATTGCTCGGTCAGTTTGTTGCTTTTTAACTCACAGACCACCATTACTGCTCAATGTACTTTCTTTTAACGTGTTCCAGAGAATTTGATTATCACTGGATTTCAGAGTGAAATTCGGAGCAATATTTCTCAGCACGCTGTAGACTCCTTAGCGATCTCGGTGTCTCTGTCCGAGCTGTTGTGCAACAATCTCTGAAACGCAAAACTAAGACAACGTTCTTCACCTGTAATGAATAATCCGGATTAGGTTCAGTTACAAACGGAATACCATAAAACAGCCGGTGGGTGTGAGTCCTGATTTTATTCTTACATACCCGAGTCTAAAGCCAAAATTTCGGCGACACCGAAAAAGGACCGACCGTTGACATCTGTGGAAGCTCAATCCCTCACTCGCCCGACGACTGTTCGCTATCAGGTTGTTGTGTTTTTAACTCTCGCTGCCGCGATTGCTTATCTGGTCCGTAATGCTGTGAGCGTAGCGGAAAGTACGATTCGCGAAGACCTGGGACTCACCCTGCGTCAATCTGGTTGGATCATGGGAGTCTTCTTCGGAATCTATGCGATCTTTCAAGTTCCAGGAGGAGGGTTGGCACACCGCTTTGGAACAAGACTTTCTCTGGGACTGTTTGTGGCGGCATGGTCGACCGCGGCCTTGCTGATCGGAATTGCTCCGGGATTAGGAATCATCCTTGTCGCTCAACTCATCATGGGAGCGGCTCAGGCAGGTGCGTTTCCGGCGTCTTGTTACTCGATTTCTCACTGGATTCCTCTTCCTCGAAGGACGCTTGCTTGCGGAGTGTTGACGATGGGGATGCAAGTGGGCGCCATTTCGGCAAGTCTGATCACGGGATCGTTTATTGAGTCCTTTCACTGGAGGTGGGTTTTCATTGCTTTTTCGCTGCCAGGCTTTTTATGGGTAGCGGCGTTCCTCTCTCGTTTTCGAGACGATCCTAAGGATGATCCATCAGTCAACGAATCTGAACTGCAACTAATCACCGAATTTCATGTGACCGAAGTTGTTCAAGCGAAGGGTCTCACCCCTACACCGTGGAGAAAGATATTTCGTTCACCGGCGATTTGGTTTCTCTGTGGGCAACAGATATGTCGAGGGGCGGGGTATATGTTTTTTGCGAGTTGGTTCCCCACCTTCCTGCAAGAAACGAGGGGTGTTTCAGTCAAAGATTCCGGCTATCTGCAAGCAGTCGTGTTCACCGGGACCATGCTCGGTTGCCTTTGCGGAGGCTTGCTCACTGACTGGATTTGGCGGCGGACCGGGAGCCTGCGATTGAGCCGATCTGGCGTCGGCGCGACGTTTCTCTCTGCTTGCGCGCTGCTGATCTTTGCTGCCTGGTTTGTCGAAAGCACCATGCTGGCAGTGACATTACTGGCGTTCGGGGCATTCTTCGCTGCGTTGGCAGGCCCCTGTGCTTTTTCTGCGACCATGGATCTTGGAGGTGATTACGTCCCGCAAGTTTTTGGTCTCATGAATATGATGGGAAATTTCGCCGCCATGGCGTGTCCAATTCTTGTTGCAGAACTCTTTGAACGAACATCCAACTGGCCGCTGGTATTGCTGGTTTTTGCCGGGATCTATCTGGCAGGTGCCGTTAGCTGGGCGCTTGTTGATTGCCAACGTTGCATCACTGCTGAGAAGCAATAGACTTCTTTGTCGTTGAGAGTTGATGATCAGGGTTGAGTAGCTGATGAAGCTGAGCTCGAATCAGTCCAAGCTGACGCGTCTAGGGTTTCGGTTTGGGCTTAATACGCACTTGCTAGAAAACTGCCAAATCGCAAGCGTATGATGTTCAGTCAATCTATTCATCGCAATTCTAACCAACCCGAAAAAACAGTTTCACTCAGCATTCAAATTCCGACCATTATTTTCAAGGTGAAGAACGTACTTCTATTAGTTTGAAAAAGACAGGGGCCCACGCGAACACACTTGTCTTTTGAATCGATTTTTCCATGGTCGATGTGAAACCCTATACTCTGGTCCTTGACCAAAGTAGACTGCGAGTGCTTACAAGACTCACAATCAGTGACATAACAGCTCATCATTACAGATAACGCGAGATCAATGAAACACATCCTCCTCACTCTTGCCGGTTGCTCGGCGAAGGCCACTTGTTGGGCCTTTTCGCTTTGCTTCACACTCATCGTTGCTGACATCGCAAACGCAGCGCCGCTGGTCTTCGAAGGCGCTGAAGGACCTGGGAAAGGCAAGCACATCGTCTTTCTCGCAGGCGATCATGAATACCGCTCCGAAGAATCGTTGCCAGAACTCGCACGCATTCTGGCGAAGCATCATGGCTTCAAGTGTACGGTGCTGTTCAATATCGACAAAGATACAGGCGAGATCGTCGCCGGAAACTCAAACATGCCCGGCATCGAGGCGCTCGATACTGCGGACCTCGCCGTTGTGTTCCTGCGTTTCCAGAATTTCCCTAAAGAGCAGATGAAACATTTTGATGATTACCTCAATCGCGGTGGCCCAGTCATCGGAATGCGTACGGCAACTCATGGATTCAAGATGAATGCTGCCGATCCGTTCTCAAAATACTCCTATGATCACAAGGGCAAGGATTACGAACTCGGATTTGGACATCAGGTGCTGGGGCAAACGTGGGTTGGACACTATGGAAGAAACCACGCGCAGAGTACACGAATCACAGTCATTAAAGGTAAAGAAAATCACCCGATCCTGCGTGGTGTGAAAGACATCTGGGTTCAGGCGGGTGGCTATGTCGGCAAGCCAATCGATGGTGAAATCTTGACAATGGCACAGCCCCTCAATGGCATGACACAGAATTCACCTGCCGATGAGACGAAACCACCGATGCCATCGGAGTGGACGCGCACTTACAATTCTGCATCGGGGAAAACAGGGCGAGTGTTCACTTCGCTCTACGGCACACCTGAGGACATTTTGAACGATGGTTATCGTCGAATGCTCGTCAACGGATGCTTCTGGGCCCTCGGTCTGGAAGACTCAATCAAGCCGGATGCCAACATCGCTTTCGTGGGGCCATTCAAACCTAACACTTTTGGAGGTGGTGCATACGCTCGGGGTATTAAACCAGAGATGTATGCCGGATTCGATAGTCCGATTCCAGCCAACAGCAACACGAAAAACACGAACGCGAAGCCTGAAAAAAAGAACCGAAACAAGAAGGCTCCGAATAAAAAGGAATCCGCTAAGCCGACTGTCGCTTCGCTCGCGACTGGCAAACCAGCGCGATTCGTTCGTATCGAACTCCCCGGCACCAAACGCATTCTCACACTTGCAGAAGTCGAAGTGATCAGCGGCGGCAAGAATGTCGCGAAAGACGCTAAGGCCACTCAATCAAGTACACATGGCAATGCTGGCGCCAAACGGGCAATCGACGGCAACAAGTCGCCTGATTGGGGCAAAGGCGGGCAGACGCATACAACGAACGCTGGAACCACGAATCCATGGTGGGAAGTCGATCTTGGGAAGGCAGTAGATATTGAAAAAGTCGGCATCTGGAACCGCAGTGGGTTCGAGAGTCGTCTCAATGATTTCACTCTTACGCTGTTGGACGCAGACCGCAAAGAAGTCTTCCGCATCACGAAAGTGGCTGCACCAGATGTCATGGAGATCGATGTCAAGAACGGAGGGAAGCAGCGTTATCTGACCTACAACGGGAAATCGGGTGCTCCGTCCAAAAATAAATCGAAGACGGCAAAGCCTTCGAACGAACCACCACTTGCCGACGTGCCGGCTAACTACCGTGACCCACTACCGTTTGCATTCCACAAGGGCGATGTCGTCGCCATTTTGGGCAATGGATTGCCGGATCGGATGCAGCATGATGGCTGGCTGGAGACGCTGTTGCAGAGTGAATTGCAAGATCAGCAGGTGCATTTCCGCAACATGAGTGCGAGCGGTGATCGCCCAGATTCGTTCCCTCGCAGCAGTGGCGCGACCTCGATGACCAAGTATCTCCAGCATGTGAAGGCGGATGTCGTCTTTGCATTTTTCGGCTACAACGAATCATTTGAAGGCGTGAAGAAGGCTGGAGATTATCAGAGAAAACTCATCGAGTTCGTCAAGAGAACACGCGGTTCTAAAGCGAACGGAAAGTCATTCCCACGCATCATACTCTTCAGCCCGATCGCACATGAAAACATTCACAGCAAAAATGTGCCCGATGGTAAAGCACACAACATTCAACTTGCTGCTTATACCAAGGCGACTCAGGCAGCAGCAAGAAAAGCAGGTGTTGGGTTTGTGGACTTGTTTCATCCTTCTATGCAGATGTTCGAAGAATCGGACACGCCACTCACGATTAACGGTGTGCATTTGACGGAGGAAGGCAACAAGCAACTTGCCGAAGTGATCACATCTGCACTGCTCGGTCATCAAGTCAGTGCTTCGTTGACGATGGAGCCGCTGAGATCAGTCGTGTTGGAGAAGTCGAATCACTGGAATAATCGCTATCGCGCTCGTGATGGCAACGATGTTTGGGGCGGACGCTCGACGCTGAAGTTCACCAATGACCAAACCAACGCCGTCGTATTGCAACACGAGTTGTCGATGCTCGACGTGATGACCATGAATCGCGATGCCCGTGTTTGGGCGGTCGCAACAGGTAAGGACATCGTGGTCGACGACAGCAATGTTCCGAAGCCTGTTAAGGTCATCTCGAATGTTGGTGGAGGAAGCAAGAGTTCGAATGCGATGAAGGAAGGAACTCTCAAGTACATCAGTGGCGAGGAAGGCATCAAGCACATGGCTGTTGCTGAGGGGTTTGAGGTCAGCCTTTTCGCCGATGATTCAGAGTTTCCGGAACTTATCAATCCTGTGCAGATGCAGTTCGACACCAAAGGCCGACTGTGGGCCGCTGTATGGCCGACCTATCCAAAGTGGGAACCACTCAAGGAGATGGACGATGCCTTGATCATTTTGCACGACGACGACAACGACGGCAAAGCGGATCGCGTGACCGAATTTGCTCGAGTTCAGAACCCGCTCGGCTTCGAGTTCTGGAACGGCGGTGTCATCGTTACCTGCACGCCGGAGATATTGTTCCTCAAAGATACCGATGGCGACGACGTTGCCGATGTGCGGGTCATCATGTTGCAGGGCCTCGATTCTTCTGACACACATCACGCTGCGAACAATTTAATCTACGGTCCCGACGGTGCCATTTACTGGCAGAGTGGCGTTTTCATGGTGCATAACCACGAGCACCCATGGGGACCTTCGCTTCAGGCCGGAGCATCCGCGATGTATCGCTTCGATCCGCGACGCTTCACCATTTCACTGCATGCGAATAACTCGCCCAACCCGCACGGCATTGCATTTGACTACTGGGGGTACCAGTACGCGACTGATGGTACTGGCGGACGCGCTTATCAGGTCCGTCCAGAAGGTGCCGGTTTCAAAATGCACGAATTGTTGAAGAAAGAAGTTCGTCCGGTGACAGCGAGTGAAATTGTGAGTAGTTCTCACTTCCCGGAGTCGATGCAGAATGACTTCCTCATCCTAAACGTCATCGGCTTCCTGGGGATCAAGCACTATGATCTTGCACGTGACGGAGAGAAAGGTACGGTCTGGGGAGAGCCAGCTGGCGACGATCTCACTGTCACGACATTCAATTCCGATGGCACCACAACGGTGGAAAAATCACGCGGCCTGATGATGAGCGGAGACAAGAACTTCCGCCCTGCTGACGCAATTTTCGCTCCCGATGGGTCGATGTATTTTTGCGACTGGCACAACGTCATCATTGGCCACATGCAACACAACGTGCGCGATCCCAACCGCGACCACGCGCATGGCCGTATTTACCGCATGACTGCGAAAGGCCGTCCGCTGCAGAAGCCGGTTGCCATCGACGGACAGCCAATTTCCGCATTACTCGACAACCTGAAATCGCCCATTGACGGTATTCGACACCGCACGCGCATCGAACTGAGCGAGCGTGTTTCGGAAGAGGTCATCGCTGCCACCAACGAGTGGATCAAGCAATTCGACCCGAACAAGAAAGAAGATGCACATCATTTAATGGAAGCTCTTTGGCTGCATCAACAACATAATGTTAGAAATCTAGATTTGCTGGGACAACTTTTGATGTCTCCCGAACCGCACGCCCGAATCGCCGCGAATACTGTGAAGCATTTGTGGTTCAATGTCGAAAAAACGATGCGTGGAGGCGTCATCGTTGAAGCCGAGGAAGCTGCGACTCAGAAGTCCGGGATCCTCAGTGATACGCCCGAACTTACCACGATTCGCATCGGGACTGTCCGCGAACGAATGAGGTACGACGTCACGAAACTCACCGTAAAGCCTGGTAAGAAAGTGAAGCTCACGTTTGCGAACCCTGACTATATGCCTCACAACATCTTGCTGGTGAACCCTGGGAAGGCTGATGAAGTTGGCTTGAAGGCGATTGCTTTGGGAGCCAGCGGCTTCTCTGTGAATTATATTCCAGAAAGTAAGGAAATCCTTTGGTCCAGCAAGCTCGTCGATCATGGTCAGGAAGAAGTCATCGAATTCACTGCTCCGACTGAAGAAGGCGCGTATCCATATCTTTGCTCATTCCCAGGACACCACCTGATTATGCGTGGCACGCTCTATGTCACCAATAACCTCAAGGAGTTTCTCGCTAAGAATCCTGAACAGGTGACCAAAATTACAGAATGGAAAATCGCCGATTTCGAAAAAGATTTGAAACGCGTGGGGCAACATCGTAATTTTGAAAGAGGCCAGCAACTGTTTACGAAGCTCGCCTGTGCTCAGTGCCATAAGTTGAGTAAGGAGAGCGTCGCTCTCACCAAGAGTCTGACCGTTGGTCCGAACCTCGATGAAGTTGTGAAGAAGCACAAAATTGACGCTAAGGCAATTTTGATGGAAATTCTTGAGCCATCTCGCAAGATCGAGGAGAAGTACCGCACCGTGCTTCTCGGCTTAGAGGATGGTAGCACACTCAATGGAAACATTGTCCTGGAAGATCAGACCACGTTGATAATTCTCACAGGGCCACCACAACTCAAAGAGATGAAAGTTGCGAAGAGTTCTATCGAAGCACGACGCACCTCCTCACTCTCCATCATGCCAGCAGCCTTGCTCAACGCGTTGGATAAAGAGCAAATCCTCGACCTGCTCGCGTACGTGATCGCGGGCGGAAACGCTCATGATGCCGCCTTCAAGCACCATCATTGATGATGGTGCCACGGGCGAAGGCAAACACGTCTGTCACCGGGTAACTGAATTCAGGTGTTCGTGACAGAGTGGGGATCGGTTGGAGAACGTCGTATGATCCCAAATTAGGCGACAGCAAGCTGACACCTTGATTCTGCGATTCACAGTGCGAGACTTGGAAGAGCATGTTCATTGTTTGGAGATAGATCAGCATGTCCTCGAACGGAATCAAGAGTGTCGACCCGTGTCCCTGATTCTTTATCAACAGTCACTTCTCATTCTCAGCACACCAGATGTCAGCAACCCTTCGTACATTTATTGCCATCCCAGTGACTACCACACCGAAGTTATCTCGGATTGACAGCAAACTGAGGGAAATCGGCGGACCAGTTCGATCCGTTGATTTAACTCAAATGCACCTGACACTTTCGTTCCTCGGGGAAACACGACATCAGCAACTTACTGAAATCGGTGAAGCAATCGACGCGGTTGCCCAACGGCATCAGGCGTTCGAGGTCGAAATCGCTGGTGTCGATGCATTCCCCAATAGAGACCGTCCGCGTGTGTTCTGGGCAGGTCTCTCTCCAACTGAAGACGTTGTTGCGATTGCTGAGGACCTGAGAAACTCTCTTGAAGAATTGGGCTTTCACCGCGAACAACGCGCGTTCACCCCACACCTGACTCTTGCGTACATCCGAGGCAAACCGCCCAGTGAAGTCACTGAATTGATGGATGAAAATCGGAAAACAAGCTTTGGAACTGCGAGCATCGAGAAAATCGTTTTATATCAATCGAGGTCGACCAACAAAGGCCCGCAATACATTCCCCTCAGTTTGCATGAACTACGACTGGGTTAAGAGTTACATTCAACGTAAACTCTACTGACCATCGCCGAGATATTTCAGTTGAATTTTTGTGGTCGTCAGGCTCTTTTGCAGTTCGGTGACGCCTTCGTCAGTGACTGCTGTTCTAGTGACGTTCAATTCTTTGAGCGTCTTCAAGTCTGCGAGGGCTGAGAGGCCATCGTTTGTGATGGATGTTGACCCCAGATGCAGAAACAATAACTTGTTCATTTTCTGAAGCGACTTCAATCCCTCGTCACTGACTTGAGTGTTGTCGAGGTTCAAATTGTCGAGATTCGTCAAGCTTGCAAGATGTGCGACTCCGTCATCAGTAATCGCGACTCGCCAGAGGTTGAGTCGTCGTAGTGAAGTCATGTTCGAAAGTTGCTGCATGTCGGTATCGAACAGAGAGCTATTCTCACTTAGATCGAGGTCTTCCAGGTTGGTCAGAGATTTGATGTGCTCCAGCCCGGCACCTGTCACCTGCGAGAGTTTCGAGATTCTCAGCTTTTTCAGATTCGGAAACAGGCTCGTTTGCTTCAGGTCATCATCCCCAACGAGCGTGCCTGCCAGATAGAGTTCCGTTAAATTTTCAAGAGCTTTGAGTTCTGCGAGACCATCGCCGCTGACCCAAAGAAAATCAAGCAGCAGTGCTTTGAGGCTGGTCATTTTGCCGATGTGAACCATCCCGTCATCATCAACTTCAGTCGCTCCGCTCTTCCCAGACAAACGTAGCGCCCGCAGGTTTTTGAGATTTGTTAAGTGTGCCAGACCACCATTTCCGATAGGACAATCTCGGAAATCCAGATTGCGGAGGGTGAGGATTTTCCCGAGGGGTTCCAGCCCGGCGTCGGAGATTTTCGCTTCGTTGAGAAGAACCGATTGCAACCGCGTGAGCGCTGTCAATTTTTCAAGATCAGCGTCAGTCACAGCCGAATCGCGAAAATTCACTTCGGTGATGAATCCGTCTCCATCTTTCTTCACTGAGGTCGCGACCGATTCAATCGCTGCAACGGCAGCAGAATCATCCGGGGTGGGGGTCGCCTTAACTGTCTCGGGCTGCCCAGCAGGTTGATCTTGGGGAGAATCAACCGATGATGAAGGGGCATTCGCAGGAGGAGACTCCTGCGCGCAACCAACACACAGTAGGCAGACGAGTAGCCAGGAGTGATTCTTCAATGAAGGCATCGGACGTTTTTCTAATTCAAGGATACAAAAGATAAGAGATGTGAAATCGTTTCATTGTCGAGCAAAATTAACTCAGGCCATCAATGTTCCAGCCGTTACGGTAATTTCGCTTGATGTACTGGTCCGCCGTTGGTTCGCCTTTGGCTTTCATATTTTTGCTGTCCCACTGAATCGTTTTCCCGGAGCGATACGCAACATTCCCGAGCAGCACCGTTTCGGTAAGTGGTCCTGCATAAGAGAACGGACAAGATGTTGTGCCGCCTGTCGCAACGGCATTGGTCCATTCCTGATAGTGGTTGTGGTCCTTCAGTTCAGGCCATTTATAACCGGCGAACTTCATCTTGGGAAACAGCTCTGGCATTTCCGGGAAGCCGAGGAAGAGGTTGCCTTTTTCGCCGATATACAGAACTCCGTTCTTCGATCCTGCCCAGTCATCTGGAGCTTGAAACAGCTTTCGATCCGGCTGCAAGCCTGCCTCATACCAGTGAACATCGACGGTTTCCGTCGTCTGCTTGGTGCCTGGGAATGTGTAGTGAACGATGCACCATTCCGGTCCGCTTTCGGCGCTGGGTTTTGGTCCTTCAGCAGTGATTGTTTTCGGCGGTCCTAACTCGAGCGCATTGATCACCGGATCGATGAGATGGCAGCCCATATCACCCAGCGCCCCTGTGCCGAAGTCCCACCAACCTCGCCAGTGAAACGGGTGGTAAACGCCAGCGACAAAAGGTCTCTCCGGAGCGACACCCAGCCACGTATCCCAATGAACACTCTTTGGCACCTGATCCGTCTTTTCTGGGCGGTCTTGTCCTTGCTTCCAGAATGTGCCTGGGCGGTCGGTCCAGACGTGTGTCTCTTTCACCTTCCCGATGGCACCGCTTTGAATCGCATGGACAGCCAGTTTCAACCGAGCTGTTGCATGGTGCTGAATGCCCATTTGGGTGATGAGTTTATTCTCATTCGCCACCTTGGTCAGTTGGCGTGACTCAAACACATCATGTGTAAGCGGTTTTTGCGTGTAGACATGTTTGCCCAACTGCATTGCCGACATCGTCACCGGAGCGTGCATATGGTCCGGAGTTGAAATTGTGAGGGCGTCGATATCTTTTTGTTCGAGAAGTTTTTGCCAGTCGGTATATCGTTTTGCCTTCGGGAATTTCTCGCCTGCCTTGGCAAGTCGTTGCTCGTCAATATCGCAAATTGCAACGATGTTGTGGCCGACAGAAGTCTCCAGCATGTCCGACCAGCCTTTCCCACCAACACCAACACAGGCGATGTTGATTTTCTCTTTGGTTGTCTGTCCGCTGGCAACAAGCGGGCCAAGCAACGCTGTGGCGGCGACACCCTGCAAAAAATGGCGGCGGTTTAAGTCGTTGTTGAACATTGTTTTTCTCCTCTGAGTGAATGAAGTCTGAATCATAGAGAGTCGATCGAACTTCGTCGAACCGGTCGAGAATTCTTGACACATCGAGTAGTTTATGCGGCTGAGCGGTTTTGGCGACACTCCTCAATACTGCGAGAACCTGCGAACGCAACCTCATCTACATACAAAACCAGGCACCTTGTCAATGCCCATAGAAACTCATGAATTGAACTGTGATATCCTGATCGCTGGCGGCGGTGCGGCAGGTGTTCCTTGTGCATTGGCAGCCGCACGTTGCGGAGCGAAGGTAATCCTTTGTCAGGATCGACCGGTTTTAGGGGGAAACGCTTCAAGTGAAGTGCGAATGCACATCGTCGGAGCCAATGGGACTGGTCATTCTGAGCGCGGGAGCGAACTTGAAACCGAAGCCCGCGAAGGGGGGATCATCGAAGAGATTCGACTGGCTAACTCTGTTCGTAATCCGCAGCGTTCCGCGTCGGTTTTCGATTTGCTTCTCTACGACAAATGCCGCGAAGAAGAGAACCTGACGCTACTACTCAACACGGCATTGACGAGTGTCAGCATGGATGGTGAACGCATCGCATACGCGGTCGCGGATCGTCAAAGCACAGAAGATTGCTTCCATATCCACGCGAAGGTTTTTATCGACTGTACCGGAGATGGTCGACTTGGAGCCGAAGCTGGCGCTGCCTTCACCGAAGATCGGGAAGACTGCGAGCAATTCGGAGAGTCTCTAGCAGTGAGTGAAAGCGATCAGCAACGGCTCGGCTCAACGATTTTGATACAGGCTCGTAAGCACGCCCAACCGATGCCATTCATCGCACCAGGTTGGGCAAGATCGTTTTCGAAACATGATTTGCGCTTACGGCTCTACGCAACGCCTGGAGATGAAGCTCCGACTCACGAGTATGGTTACTGGTGGGCTGAATGGGGAGGCACGCTGGATACGATTAAAGACAACGAAATCATTCGCGATGAATTACTCGCCGTGGCACTCGGGATTTGGGATCACGTTAAGAATGGGCCACCAGAAGAAGGTGAATCTGATGATCCATTTGAGGCTTCGGAATGGGCGCTAGACTGGATCGGTTTTCTGCCAGGAAAACGTGAGAGCCGCCGCTTCATCGGGCAGCACATTCTCACTGAGCGGGATCTGCTGGAATCGAGAGAGTTTCACGATGCGATTGCCTACGGTGGTTGGTCGCTTGATTTGCATCCGCCGGAAGGAATCGATGCTCCCAATGAACAACCGTGCTGTCAGCATCCGGTTCCTTACCTCTATGATATCCCTCTGCGATGTTGTGTCGCACGCGATGTCACGAACTTGCTGTTCGCAGGTCGAAATCTCTCGGCGACACATGTTGCGTTTTCATCTACACGAGTCATGGCGACTTGCGCAGTTGTGGGCCAAGGCGTCGGAACCGCTGCGGCTTATGCTGTGCAGCACGACATCAGTGTCAACAATCTCACTGCCGACGAATCAGCGATGAAAGCGATTCAACAACGTTTGCTCAGAGATGACTCATACTTGATTCACCGATGTCATCAAGAACCGGAAGACTTCGTCAAACTTGCCAAGATCACAGTATCGAGTGAAATTCCTGGTGGAGAAGCGATGAATGTTGTTTCCGGGTCGACTCGTTCAGTTCATGGCGAGCGGGGGGCTCCTCCGCCTCGACGAGTCATAGGGACCCACCGCTGGATGTCGGATCCTGCCGAAGGTTTGCCAGCATGGTTGCAATTGGAGTGGGAACAACCGGTGAGAATCGCCACGGTTCAACTCATCTTCGACACTGGCCTTCACAGGCATCTAACCCTGAGCCACCACGACGGATACACCGCCAAAATGCAGTGGGGCAAAGCGCAACCTGAAACCGTACGGGACTACATGATTGAAGTCTACGATGGTCAACAATGGAAGACAGTTGCACAGGTGACAGGAAACTACGAACGTCTGCGAAGACATCACTTGGATATTCCCTGTGACGCGACTCGACTACGCATTCAAGTCATACAAACTAACGGGCTGAACCATGCACGAATCGTTGAAGTTCGTACATCGGAGAAATCGTCGAGTAAATGGATTTAACTTTCTGGGTACCTCTGATTTCCCTGCGTCGACGCCACCCTGCCGGAAATCAACGCCACTTGACACATTTTACAACACAACATTTGTTGATCACTCAAAATTCGAATACACAGTGTCATAGAGTCTTTCTGACCAATCATAAGTCTGATTTGCCATCGGAGAGATTCGTTTTCTCAATCTGCTTTGCAGCTTGGTAGAGTTCTTCCATTTCAAGCAGCGTTGCCTCGCGTATTGTCTTGTTCTGGGCTGCAAGTCCTTGTTCGATGTGCTTGAAGCGGCCAGCGAATTTACGATTGGAACGTCGGAGTGCTTCTTCTGGATTGACTTCCCAGCGCCGGGCAATATTCGCGAGAACAAACAGAACGTCACCAAGCTCTTCTTCAATTCGGTTTTGTCGAGCCGCGTCGTCGACAGGCACATCCGGAACGGGTTCCATATCGACCGCTGCCGGGATCTCCGGCATTGTTCCATCGGGATCGAGTTCCGCACGTAGTTCTTCTAACTCTTCACGAAGCTTGTCAAAGAGCATTGCCCGATGCGGAAAATCGTATCCAACGCGTGCAGCTTTCTTCTGAATCCCAGCTGCTTTCGCGAGAGCTGGAAGATCAACCGGAATTCCATCTAGGGCTGACTTACGCGACGATTTTTCTTTCGCCTTTTGTTTTTCCCAATGAGAGCGAACATCATCTGCGGTTTCGGCAACGGCATTTCCGAAAACATGAGGATGCCGATTTATCATCTTCTCGGTGATTTCTTCAATCACGTTGATGACGTCGAATCGCTGCTCATCAGCTGCGATTTGGGAATCCAAAACGACCTGTAAGAGGACGTCGCCAAGCTCTTCTTTGATGTTGTCATTGTCGTCAGTGTCAATGGCTTCCAGGAGTTCGTATGTTTCTTCAAGCGTATACGGCTTGATCGATTTCATCGTTTGAACGCGATCCCACGGGCACCCTTCTGGAGACCTGAGTTTTGCGACAACTTCACAAAAGTGAACAAACGCATTGGCAACTTGATTTGCATCGGGTGGTGTCCCCGGTGGCTGATCCTTTGTCATGGATATTAATTTCAATCTTTGTTTTTCGATGAATTCAGCGATTGTTGATTGAAGCGATTTCTTTGATTCGCGACGACGTTCAGAAATTCGCTATCGGTGAAAGCTTGTAAAGCAGAATATCGCGGATGCCGTGACTCCTTGTACGGGTCGTTGGCTTTTGTGTTGTAGCAGCAGATGAGTGCCCAGCGTGGGTTTTCGCTGGTGTTTTGATCAGAACGGTGCAGCAGATTCGAATGAAAAAAGACTGCCGAGCCAGGTTCGAGTTCCACATGCACGGTTTTGTATCGTTGAATAGCGATTGCGACACGTTCAAGGTCTGCTCCGGTTTGATCACCGATTGGGCCATGATCAATTCGACCGATTTTGTGTGATCCCGCGAGCACTTGCAGGCAGCCGTTTTCCTGAGTCGCGCGGTCGATAGCGATCAGGCAGCTTCCCATGTCGGGAGTGAGGCAACCGTTGTTGTACCAATACCCATAATCCTGATGCCATTCCCAGGCTCCTCCAGTGCGAGGCTCCTTGAGAATCAACTTATGATGATAGTGATAAACTTCGTCAGCGAGGAGTTCCTGCATCCGGTTCACGATTCGTTCAGAGCGGGCAATCGCGGAATAGTAGTCGTCAATGAGTTCATTTCGAACCGAAAGTGTGACAACAGCACCATCTCCATCTTCACGACCATATGCCGATTCCGACAGTTCCTTATCAGCACGGGCGATTTTAGAGAGGAGATGAACTTCGTCAGCGCTCAATAGCCCATCGACAACGACAAAGCCGTCCCTTTCAAATTGTTCAATTTCTTCCTGAGTAACGGATGCCATTCTCGACTCCATCTGGTTAGATTTCACTCTGTTCAAACTCCATGGTCTCGATTTTTGTCTCCATCAGCAAGGGGGCCAATCAACTTGCGAAATAAAGTCTTTATGAACTCAACAGAACTGCCTCAAAAGAAGCTCTTTTCGATTGGAATCGCGATTGTCGTTTTTGAGGATCGCGTCCTTGTCGGGAAACGTGACGAATTAGCTCACCTGGGGGGAATGGATGAATTCCCGGGCGGGAAAAGTGAAAAAGGCGAGTCGGCAGCTGCCTGTGCGATTCGTGAATGCAAAGAGGAAACCGGGCTACAAGTCGATATCATCGAGCGATTGCATCACGAAGTTTTCGATTACAAAGAGCGAAGCGTCGAGTTGAATTTCTTTCTGTGTCACCCCGCTGATGGAGAAGAGACCAGCGTTGTGAACAAACCGTTTCGCTGGGTAGAACTTCACAAGCTCGACGTTCTCAATTTCCCGGACGGCAACAATCGCGTGGTACAGATATTGCAAGACCGCTTCTCATGACGCAATGCGATTTCATCTACAACGCAATGAGCACATACACAACTGCGAGTACAATTTGCATAGCCGCGAACGGGGCTGCCATGGCGACGAACTTGACGAATGAGAACGGGATTTTCTCCCGATGAATGATCGTCATCGCCACAACGGTCGAAGCCGATCCTATCGGAGTGAGGTTACCTCCGAGATTGGCACCAAGAATCACGCACCACCAGTACTGGGAATCCGACGGCGTCTGCATTCCTCCCAAAATTTTAGCCAGCATTGCCGCCAGTGGAATGTTATCGGTGACCGAACTCGCAACTGCGGAAGAGACGAGCAACAGGCCCGAAGCGAGGCTCGTCGGCAATGAGAGCATCTTTGCGATGCCGTTCCCGATGAGATCGAGAACGAGGGCATGTTCCATCATATTGATGACGACAAACAAAGCTGCAAAAAAGGCGATCAAGTCCCAGTCGATGGCGGAATAAAACTTGTCGACATCGTGACGATACGCCAGCAGAACGACACCCGCAAAAAAGAGCGCGATAAATCCCATGCCGAGTTTGTCGAGGTTCCAAGGGAGATACGCCTGCCCTGAGAGTGCTCCGATGAAGCAAACCAGCGCACCGACCGAAAACCAGAAGAACTCTTTGCTCGGGATATTTTCGTTTTCATCAAATCCATTGACAAGTTCGGCAGCGACGGTTTTTTCTTCATCTGTTTTGAGTGCAGTGATTTTGAACCGCCACTTCGCCATAAACAAGGTCGCCACCGTCGCGACAATGACGTACGGAGCCGCAGTGAGAAAGAACTTCACGAAGCTGATGCCAGCAGAGTTTCCAACGATGATATTCGGAACACTACTGATCAAGGTCAGCAGTCCTCCAACATTCGTCAGCAAACCTTCGGTGACCAGAAAGCCCAACAGTAAGTCGCTACGGTTGAGCTTTCTCAATGAAACACCGGTTAAGCTCCCAACGATAATCATCGCTGTCACGTTATTCAGGACGGCTGAGAAGATGACTGTGAGCAATCCGTAGTAAATCAGCAACCACCAGGGATCACCCTTCGACAGCTTTGTCACTTTGATTGCAAGCCAAGTGAAGATACCCGACTTACTTGTCACTTCAACGAATAGACTCGCCCCCAGAATGATTGTGATGACTTCCCAGTCGATGGCTGGTATGTAAACCGGCAAGCTGATCGCGTGACCGTCTGGAAGTGTCACCTGACCGAACGGAACGATCCGTTCGCCACATGCCCAGGCAATGATCGTCTCCAGAATCAAACAGAGTCCAGCGAAGGTGCCAACAATGATCGATTTCTTCGCGTGCAGTTTCTCTTCAAAAGCAAGCGCAGCGATCATCAGCATCAAAATCGTAGCGAAGAGATAAGTGATCCAACTCGCCACTTCGGGAGCGTGATGCCCGACTGTCTCGCTCGCAATTAAAGCCAATGACATCATGTCTTGCTTTTATCCTTGATGAGTTTCTCTGAAGTAAGGGTGAGTCCTGCGACAACTTACTTTTAGATCGTTCTGGTCAGTCAGACTTGGTCGCGCTTCACCCACTCAAGAGTGGGTAGTGGATAGGATAAGAGATTGACCAGTACTGCTGCAATTTTCCCTACCCAGTACCGACTCAATAAATTAAACAACGGTGCTGAATGCAAAGGATAGCGTCGAAGCGGAAGAAACGCACGCAAATCTTTCAAAGAGGTCGTGAAGCGTTCGGAGCGATCTGGCGTTGGTAGAAATCGTTTGTTGATGCTGCGACATCGAGCATGTCCCCCTGTGGCACATTTGCAGCGACCGGGATTCCTGCCAGTTTCAAAAAGTTTGTGAGAATCTGATGCCCGGAATGAGTCAAAATTGACTCTGGGTGAAACTGTACTCCATAGACCGGATGCTTGCGGTGTTGGAAAGACATTAAAACGCGATCTTCAGTCCGCGATGTGATTTGTAGTTCAGTCGGCAGGGATTCTTCTTCAACAATGAGCGAATGATACCTCGCGACCGTCATGGGTGAGTCGCAACCATCGAACAGATTCAACGCATCGTGATGAATCACCGATGCCCGACCATGTACCGGCTCTGCGGCTTTCTCGATTTTTCCACCAAATGCAGCCGCGATTGCTTGATGCCCCAGGCAAACTCCAAGAATCGGGATTGATTGATAAAACTGCCGAACAACCTCTACGGAAATTCCTGATTCTTGCGGAGTACAGGGACCGGGAGAAAGCACAATCGCACACGGCGCAAGCGTGCGTATCTCTGTTATCGTAATCGCATCGTTACGAACGACCTCTGTGCCAACGCCCAGTTCTTCCAGATACCGAGACAGGTTGAAGACAAAGCTGTCGTAGTTGTCGATGAGAAGAACTTGGGGAAGCATCGGGTAAATAACTCAATGAGTGAAGTTACAGTCTAGTAGGGCAGGGTCCTCCCTGCCTCTAGCTTTGTATCGATGTCGGATTTGCACTTGAGGAAGGCAGGCGGGAGCCCGCCCTACGTGACTACAGCGGCATTGGCTCGGCGTGATAAAGCGGGATGGGGCGTTCGCTCAGGTCGTACCAGTGTGCACCGCGAGTGAAACCGAGCGTATGATACATCGTTGCTGCGAGATTCTCAGCTGATTGTCGATCCGTTTTCGGATGCCCACCTTGGATATCTGATGATCCGAGAACTTGTCCGCCACCAGTTCCGCCACCAGCAACGAGGACCGATTGCAACGCGCCCCAGTGGTCGCGCCCTGGGAGTGCATAGTGGGCTGGCAGCCGAGAAACCTTGGGAGTTCGTCCAAACTCACCCGCGACAACAACGAGTGTGTCGTCCAGCATTCCTTCCTCTTTGAGGTTGTCGAGCAAGCCTGACAAGGATCGGTCAAAGGGCGGTAGTAAATAATCTTTGAGATGCGGGAAGGCGTTGCCGTGCGTGTCCCAGGTTTCGTTGTTTCCCAAGTTGACTTGAACGAAATTGACTCCTTCTGTGACTAGTCGTTTCGCCAGAAGAAGCGACCAACCGAAAGTGTTTCGTCCGTATCGATCCAATTCTTTCGCAGGTGCTTCGGTGACGTTGAAGAGCTGACGCATCTTGGGGTCTGACATCATCGTAATCGCGCGTTCGCGATAGCGGCTGACTGAATCTGTTTCGTGTAAGTCACCGAGCAATTGACCAGAGCCTTCAATCGTTTCCAACAATCGTAATCGCTGATCGGCTCGAACAGCGTTGACGCCTTCAGGAGGGGTCAGAATCGGTGTCTGAAACTTCAGTGACTTATCAAGTTCAGCCCCGCGTTGGTGGTGAAAACCATACTCCGGCCAGGCGCCGTAGGTTTGGGCATTGAATCGACTGGCAGCTAGGAAATGAGGTTCCCGGTGCGCTCCCATGATTCCTGCGAATTGACCAGGAAGAACTCGCCCCGTTCGGTGAATCAACTTTTCAGGCAAAACCATCGCCGGAGGCAGACTCCCTTGGTCGGGAAGCATCGCGCCGACAATGGCAGCAATCGACGGATGATCAGTCGGTTTTGGCTTGGATGGATCGAATCCGACTGGAAGAACATTGCGTCCAGAGAGCATTACCATGTGCCCTTGTGAATGTTCGTTGTAAGCGTGCGAAAAACTGCGTACGACTGACCAGATCTCACTGCGCTGTGCCAGAAGCGGAAGATGTTCGCAGATTTGAAGTCCGGGAGTTGCCGTGCTGATCGGTTGAAACTCACCTCGAATGTCCGCCGGGGCATTCGGTTTCATGTCAAAGCTGTCTTGCTGTCCCAGACCGCCCGAGAGAAAGATATAGATGACGGATTTCTTTGAACCGCCAGTGGAGCCAGCATCCGCCACCCGACTAATGTTCAAGGCTCCGAAGCCCATCGCTCCCAATGCTGTTCGTCCTAAAAACGAACGACGCGAATGATGTGATTCAAGCGGATTTAGGTGCGGCACCGGATTCTCCGATGGAAGGAAGGCTGGATGGTCCAAAAAATCATGGCAGATTTCGCAACAACCATCAAGCCACATCAGCGAGTGTGACTGTGCGGAACGGTGCAAGCAAGCGTGATGACCCGAACAACCGTCTCAAACGAGAGGTCGTCAACCATCGTTTCCTGCTTCCAATACAGACAGAAACGCCTTTTGTGGAATTTCGACCTGCCCGAACTGCTTCATTCGCTTCTTTCCTTTTTTCTGTTTTTCAAGCAACTTACGTTTCCGGGAAATGTCTCCTCCGTAGCACTTGGCGGTGACGTTTTTACGGAAGGCCGAGATTGTTTCGCGAGCGATGACGCGTGCTCCGATGGCTGCCTGCAAGGCGACTTCAAACTGATGTTTCGGGATTTCTTTTTTCAGTTTCTTTACGAGTGCTCTGCCGCGACGTTCGGAGGTATCACGATGAACAATTGTGGCGAGCGCTTCGACGAGTGTTCCTTTGACGAGAACGTCCAACTTGACGAGGTCCGCCGCGACGAATCCGATCACTTCATAATCCATCGTCCCGTAGCCGCGTGTGATGGACTTCAACTTGTCGTGCATGTCATAAATAATTTCCGCTAGCGGCAGTTCGTACACAAGTTGAGCGCGGTCGGTTCCGAGGAATTCTGTGTTTTTGTAGATCCCTCGACGGTCGGCACACAATTGCATGAGCGAGCCGATGTTTGTCGCTGGAAGAATGAATGTCACGCGCGCGATCGGTTCACGAAATTCATCAATCGAGCCTGAGTCCGGAACATCTGCCGGATTGTCGAGCTTCATGATTTCGCCGGTGTTCAACTTGAGTTCATAAGTCACGTTCGGTGCTGTTTGAATCAGACCGACATCGGCTTCCTGTTCGAGACGCTGCTGGATGATCTCCATGTGCAGCATTCCAAGGAAGCCACAGCGAAAACCGAACCCGAGAGCGTCACTCGTTTCAGGCAAGAACGAAAAGCTGGCGTCGTTGAGCGCCATGCGTTCGAGTTCTTCTCGCAGCTTCTCAAATTCAGTGACTTCAATCGGGTACATCCCGCAAAAGACGACCTGCTTCGGCTGTTTATAACCTGGCAGTGGTTCATCCGCTTGATTTGATTGGAGCGTGACGGTATCGCCGACATGGATGTTCCCGAGAGACTTCACACCTGCGACAATATAACCAGCCTGCCCTGGGCCGAGAGATTGAGTCTCTTCCATCTCTGGGCGAAACTGGCCGATTTCGATGACGTCATGAACGGTCTCGCCTCGCATGTAGCGAATTTTGTCTCGTGTTCTCAGTGTCCCTTCGACAATACGGACGTATGTGACAACTCCTCGGTAGTGATCGAACTTGCTGTCAAACACTAAAGCCTTGAGAGGCGCATCGGGGTCACCCGTCGGAGCGGGGATGCGTTCGATGATTGCCTCGATGCACTCTTCGATGCCGATGCCCTGTTTCGCACTCACTTTGATGGCATCGCTCGCATCAAGACCGATGATGTTCTCAACTTCTTCGAGAACTTCGTCAACTCGAATGACAGGCAAGTCGATTTTGTTCACAACCGGAATGATTTCCAGGTCGGCTTCGATGGCGGCATACGCATTGGCAACTGTTTGAGCCTGAACTCCTTGAAACGCATCGACGACAAGCAACGCACCTTCACACGCGGCAAGACTGCGAGAAACTTCATAATGAAAGTCGACATGCCCTGGTGTATCGATGAAGTTGAGTTGGTACGTGTCGCCTTTGTATTCGTAATCAATGGCAACCGCACGGGCTTTGACGGTGATTCCGCGTTCGCGTTCAACATCGAGGTCGTCGAGGATCTGCTCTTGAAATTGACGCTGCGTGATCGCACCACTTTTCAACAATAACTGATCAGACAACGTACTTTTGCCGTGGTCGATGTGAGCGATGATCGAAAAGTTACGAATAAATTCGGGTTTCATAGTGGGTGTTCAATTGGTCAGCATTCTCGTCTGGAAGGCTTCTGTCTGCCACACAAGCAAAAAGAACGGTTTCCTCCAGAGCACAGTAAGCAATGTGCTGAAAATGCAGATTCGTATATTGTAGAGAGATCGATTCGTTTGCGACAATGTGGCTCTTCAGCTTTCTCTGAACTGGCTTTCTGAATCAGCTTTTTTACAGGCATTTGACAGTGACAGGGGGAGGTTGCGATGCTGTGGAACACCTAACTTGTTCCACCTTTCCCGAAAGTGACGTAACCGACAGTGAATCAACGACTTATGAAATCACTTGCAGTTATTCCAGGGAAGGAAAGCAGCGCCCACATCGTCGAAATTGAGGAACCTCAACTCGATATGGTTCCCGAAGGGCGCGGCGTTGTAGTGCGGACGTTGCAAATCGGTGTCGATGCTACTGATGCTGAAATCAATCAAGGATTGTATGGACAAGCTCCCG
>DAOUPA010000426.1 GCA_030626405.1 Planctomicrobium sp. | reverse complement strand
AGATTGCTCCAGTGGTTGCGTCCCCAGTTGGCGTTTGCTTTTGGAGTACGCCCCATTTCTCCGATGGCGACAACGAGTGTTTCATCAAGTAAACCCCGATTATCGAGATCGGCGAGCAACGTCGCGCAGCCTTGATCGAACGTTGGCAGCAAATTCTTCTTGACGTCATCACTGTTGCGGTGTGAATCCCAGCTGTAGCCGTCAACGCAGTCGTAATGAACCGTGACAAACCGCACGCCTGCTTCCACAAGACGCCGTGCCATCAGGCAAGATTGCCCGAACAGGTGCCTTCCGTACTGGTCGCGAAGTTCGCTCGATTCCTTACGAATATCAAGAGCATCACGAGTTTTCCCCGAAGTCATTAACGCCATTGCACGTTGGCGGAACTGGTCGTAAGCGGAGCCTTCCGATTCTCCCAACAAGCGGCGTTGCTGTTCGAATTGATCAAGTAAAGAAGTGCGACGTTGCAGTGTTTTGAGAGAAACTTCCGGCGCGAGCCCCTTGAGTTCAAAGTTCAGTTCGTCATCAGCACAATCTCGCCAGTAGGGATTGTCGCTAATGTTCTTTTTCGGAATTGCGGTTGTGAGAGGATTGTACGCCTGCCCCAGCCAACCAGCGTATTCGCCCGGTCGTTGGTACTGTCCTTTGTCTTGCAGACACCCAAGCCAGTTCGGCACCACAGCATAATTCGGAAGATCGCGCTGGAGCCCACCTGGAAGCTGCTGCGTTAAATACTCTGTCACCGATCCAATGGAAGGCCAGTCTTGCGGAGTCGCGCTGAAGCCGGCTCCGACCGGAACGTGCCAGCGTTTGCCTGTTTGAAGGTAATGCCCTGCCCCGCTGTGGTCGTTGAATGTGTGTGTCATTGTTCGAATGACAGAAAATTTGTCGGAGACATTCGCCAACTTCGGAAGATGTTCACCAATCAACAAACCAGGCGTTCGTGATGCAATTGGATAAAACGGACCGCGAATATCCGGAGGTGCTCCCGGCTTGAGATCGAACGTCTCCAGCTGGCTCGGTCCACCAAACAAAAACAGAAAGATGACCGACTTCGCCTTTGCAGGTCCGAAGACCGCCACCTGTTGCTCCGCTGCCATCACCTTCGACAGAGAAACCCCCAGCAGACCTGCACCGCCTGCAGAAAGAATTTGACGGCGAGAAATCCCGCAAGATCGACCGACTGATTCAGATTGAATGTTCAGCATTGCAGAAATTCCTGTCGCTCTCACACGATTCTTTGAAGAAGAAAAACTGTCGAGGTCGACATTCACCGACCTCGACATACTTTCATTCACACATTCAGAAGCGCATAGGGCAAAAGAGTGAGGACATTACTCGTCCATGACCTCTTTTTCTTTTTGTTTCGCCTGATCGTTGACCTGACTTTCAAACTTTTTCGTCAGTTCCTGAACATCATCTTTGACGTCCTTTTGTTGATCTTCTGAAATCACTTTCGCTTTTTCGGAGACGTCGACATGCTTGTTCGCATCGCGGCGGATGTTTCGAATCGAGACGCGAGCATCTTCCGCTGCTTTTCCAACGCGTTGAGTCAACTCTCGACGTCGTTCCGTTGAAAGTGCCGGAACATTGATGCGAATGAGCCTGCCATCGGAATTAGGAGCCATTCCCGCATCGCTCGCCTGAATCGCTTTAACAATCTCGGTGACGACGGATTGATCAAACGGACGAATCACAATCTGCTGTGGTTCTGGACAACTAATGTTTGCAAGTTGCTTGAGCGGTGTCGGGGAGCCGTGGTAGTTAACACGGACGTTATCCACGAGCCCTGGCGTCGCACGCCCCGTTCGCAATCCCTGAAGGGCATCTTTAAAAACGTCAACCGCTTTCTGCATGCGGTCATCGGCGTCTAGTAAAATCTCATCAGGTTCCATCGACATCAGTTCAATCCTCGTTCTGACTAATTGTATTCTGTGAACCGGATCGACAAGCAAAGTCTTCGCAGAGTCAATCCAGGTGTAGAGCGAAACATCCAATTGAATCACTCCACAGCAACAACAATACCTGACAATAGAGATATTGAGAAGCCAAAGGTTCGAGATTCGGTGTTTCAAGTGTCGTCAAAGATTCCAGCATTGACCAAAATCGAGTACTTCACTGTCCAGGCTTTGATTTAGCACCGGGTGAATCACTCAGTGAATCAATACGCATTGGGTATTTTCACTCACCGGCGATAGGAGTTGGCAGCGTAAATTGTCGTTCTCCCGTGGATCACCGGGGGCTAAATTTTGATTCGCGGCTTTGTGTGCGAACCCATGTGGTGCCGGTTCATTGTTGCTAGAATTCGTACGAAGCGACTCCGATTAATTTCCAGAGAATTACGCCGAAACGAGTTCCAGTATGTTGCGAATCACTTACGACGACAATGGCGCCTCACACGACGATATCACGATTCAACTTGGGGGGTTCGTGAGTATTTCTGACTCGTATTATTTACTTCAGGATTCGGATGAAGATGTGCCTGCACCACTGAGGGTGAGAACATCTCTTTCGCAGATGATGTCCGCCTGGGCAGAGGCACTCTCCGAGTGTTCAGATACCTGTTACATACTCACCGAATTACACGATGAATTCAGCCGCTGGATACAGTGTTCCCGCCTGGGTACTGAAGATGAGTTCCTTGTGCAATACGGCTGGTCGACCGAAGCTGGTCACGACTTGCATCCGATTCGCTCTGCGGTGCGCACATCCTCTCCTGCGGACTGGCAGGAATGTGATGATGCAAAGGCTGTGACCGTTTCCCTTATCGATCTCCTTTCATTCGGTGGCAGTATGGAGGCCTTCAACGCTCAAGAGGTTCCTCTTTTCGATCCCACGCTGATCTTTGAACACTTTCGCGGTGCATATGGAACTCAGCTGCTCACCGCCGCTGTGGCACACTTTGACCTGTTCGGCAAGCTGACAAGCAATCAGAAGTTGTCTTTGCCTCGCGAACAATTACGACTGGAACTTGAACTCGAACACCGACCGTTCAACGTCTTGGTCACAGCACTCAAAGCAATGGAACTGCTCGTTGAAGATGGCGAGACCATCGGCGCCACTGCACTTGCTGCAGAGCATCTTCTGACAGGCGGACAGTTTGCTGTGACGAACTATATTGGTCTGGCGGCGACATCACCTGATGTTCTGGCGATGGTGGAACGGCTGCGGACGAACACGCCTTTCGGTTTGGAGACGGATGAAAACGGAGCGGCGTTTATCTATCGAGATGGAATGTCTTCGGCGATGGAACAAACCGAACTCGCCCGGCACTTCACATTGTCGTTGGCTGGTCGCGCCAAGAATGTCGCTCCCGTTCTAGCAGACCGTTTTCGATTACATGACGCGAAGACCTTACTCGATGTCGGTGGAGGTAGCGGGATTTATGCGATTGCGTATCTCGCCAGGAATCATCACTTAAAAGCGATTGTAATGGACCGTCCGGAAGTGCTTTCCGTCGCCGCTGAATTTGCAGAAGAGTACGGGGTCGCCGACCGTCTCGAACTTCTCGAAGGCGATATGTTCGCTGATGACTTCCCGGAAGCAGACGTCATCCTGCTCTCGAATATCCTCCATGACTGGGATGTGCCTGAGTGTGCAGAGCTGGTTACAAAATGTGCAAATCGATTAACGACTCAAGGACGCTTGCTCATTCACGATGTCTTTCTCGACGATGACCATGCCGGACCTCTCCCCATCGCACTCTACTCAGCAGCCCTCTTCACTCTCACTCAAGGCAGAGCTTACAGTGCTGCGGAGTTCGCAGAATGGATGAACAACGCCGGTCTGTCCGTCACCGGTCCGATCGAAACACTGATTCACTGCGGGGTCTTGTGCGGAAAGAAGAAAGAGTAGCAAGAGGTCCATTACTTCCACTCACACTCGCCCTAGCGGTTCTTGATTTCGTTTAGATCATTCTCGCTCAGATATTGACCAACAAAACCGCAATCTAGGCAAACGTATGCTTTGAGCGTATACCCCGCCAACATCCAGCGGCCTTGAGGAATGAATGTTTGAAGATGCACTCCAAGCTTGCCACCTTGTAATGACGAACCTCGACAACTTGGACAGGTTTTCGCAGAAATATCGTGTGTCATTCGAATTTCACTAATCGTAAAAGTTAGACATTGATCTGCGAAGAACCCTTTCATCGCGAGTGGCCAGACAGTGGCAATGTTCGGGACACTCGCGGTCAGGGCGTCGTCCTAATCAGTATCCAGAGTTTCCGGATGCTGCAACTTCAATGAGTGGTAGATCGAGGCGCTGCCGCGCTTCGTTGAGGATATCGCTAGTGCGGCTGGCTCCGCAACGGCTGACGCCCAGTTCACGGACCGCCAGCAAACCGTCCAGATCGCGGATGCCGCCTGCGGCTTTTACCTGAACATCGGCACCAGATTTCTCCCGCATCAACTTGAGGTCTTCGTGAGTCGCACCGCCAGTGCCGTAACCGGAGGAAGTTTTCACCCAGTCCACTTTTAACTCTGTGCAGATTTCGCAGAGCCGAGTTTTCTGTTCGTCGTTGAGGTAGCAGTTTTCGAAGATGACTTTCACTTTCTGACCTGCAGTATGAGCAACCTCGGTAACTGCGGCGATATCCTGCTTCACGTAGTCCCAATCACCACTGAGGACTTTTGAGATATTGACAACCATGTCGAGTTCTTCGCAGCCATCTGCAACCGCTTGCTCTGCCTCCGCGCGCTTAATCGCTGTCGTGTGTCCGCCGTGCGGAAAGCCGATTGTTGTCGATGCCTTGACCGTACTGCCTGAGAGTAACTCGGCACACTTCTTCATGTAGTACGGCAAGATGCAGACGCTGGCAACGTCGTAGGCCAACGCCAGTTGAATCCCAGCTTCGAGTTCCTCGACACTGAGCGCCGGATTCAAAAGCGAATGGTCAATCATCTTCGCAAGATCTTCGTATGTGGCGTTCATCACTTCTCCAGATGACAAATTATTTATCTTCAATAATCAAAACAGCTCGTGAAATCATGTAGTTGGCTCGGCACGCGGGATGTAGTTTCGTAGAAACGTACAACACTGCCTCAATGACAATTCACGAGTTTCCAGAGAGCCTTCGTACACGCGATCTTCCACTTCCACACAGACTGGCCCATCGTATCCAGAGTCGCCAAGGACTGCGAAAAAGAGGCCCCAGTCGATATCACCCATCCCTGGCAGTTTCGGGATGTGGTATTCCAACGGATTCGCCATGATCCCGACATCGTTTAATTGATCCCGGTCGACGCGAACATCCTTGGCATGGACATGAAAAATACGATCTGCGAATTCCTTGATCGGGGCGACGCAGTCCATCTGCATCCAGATCAAGTGCGATGGATCATAGTTCAGCCCGAAGTGCGAACTCGGAATCGCCTCGAACATCCGCCGCCAAATCGCCGGACTGATCGCGAGATTCTTACCGCCCGGCCATTCGTCGTCAGTGAAGAACATCGGGCAATTTTCAATTCCAATCCGGACATCATGCTTCTCAGCAAACGCAACAATCGGTGTCCAGCGATCCAGAAACGGTTGCCAGTTATCGTCAATCGACTTGCCAGGATCGCGACCGATAAAGGAATTCACTTGACGGATGCCGAGCTTGGCTGAAGTTTCAATGATGCGCAACAAATGCTCCGCCGCCTGCTCGGCTTCGGCGGCATCAGGAGAGAGTGGATTGGGATAGTAGCCCAGCCCACTGATTTCAACGCCGTACTTCGTAGACAATCCACGAATCTCCGCGATACCTGCGTCGTCGCACTTTGCAACATCGACATGAGTCACGCCTGCGTACCGACGCTCGGCCTTTCCGACAGGCCAACACATCAACTCAACACAGTCATATTTCAACCGAGCCGCGGTAGCAAAAACTTCTTCCAGCGATGCCTCCGGCAAGATCGCACTTACAAAACCAAGTTTCATCATCTTTGATTGTCTCCTGAAGTATTTCTTGAGTACGTGTTCTAGCTTAGACCCTCAGTGACAACAACGCTCGCATGCCCACCCTGCTACGCGATGTGGGCATGGCACACTTAACTTTTTGTGGAATCCTGCCCAGTGATTCTCGAAAAGACCAGTCCGAGCTTGGGGAGT
>DAOUPA010000419.1 GCA_030626405.1 Planctomicrobium sp. | reverse complement strand
ACTTGAATCGAAAACTATCTTCTCCGCTTCACATTGCGGTAAACATACTGACCGTGGTTTTGTTTCGCTAATTGTCGCAGAAAGTTGCCTGCACCGTCGAGTGCTGGTTTTGCTGAACGTCCAAATTCAATGCAATGAATCCGCGTTCCGGAGCGATTTCGCTTTCTGATTTGATCTAAATCAGCCGCACTCAAGGCTGATTCCGCAGCACCGTCCGTCAACAGGTAGATGACATCCGCGTTCGCTTTCAGAGCCTCTTTAAGAGCAGGATAATGACGTGTTCCTCCTGAAGCGCGGACGGAATTCAGCCTGCCGCTGACCTGGATGCGTTGAATATCTGTTCCATAGAACATGAGAGAACGGCCGTGACGAGGTTCAAGGACCTGAACTGTGCCACTGTAGAAAATGATCTGGAACTGTTGCGTTTCATTCAGCCGAGCGATACTTGACAGAAGTTCTGTTTTTGCTGCTTGAAGTGCATTGTCGTTGTCCATGCTGAAGGATCGGTCAATCACGTAAACAAATCGCCGCCCAACATCCTCAATTCCCAGAAACGAAGTTCCGCCAGCCACCGGTGCCCCAGAGGCAGACTGGGTTGGACGCGAATTCGTGGAATTATTCGGTTGCAGCAGGTCATTCGTTACCAGTGTACTTGGAACGGGAATGCTTCCCGATCCAATCACGGGGCGAGCCATGTCGACCTTCGGAAGATTCAGTTCAACAGGCGGAGCCTCATCAAGTTTTGGCTCTTGAACCGCTAATGGATTCTCATAAACGAGTTCAGTTGGTTCGTCGTCACTCTCGGATTCTGTCTCGTTTTCAGTTTCCGAAGTGCTCGAACGGGTGTGAATGCCAACAACGCGAAAGGAATCGCCTTCGTCACCCGCCATGTCCGCCTGGCAGCTTGGTAACTGGGAAAGAATAATCAGCAAACCCGCCAGCACCCCATGAAACAGCCCCGAGAGTAACCAGCTTGGGACCGTCACCCAGCGCAACTGTGCGCGCAACCCGTCTGTTAGGCGAGTTGGTGTCAATTCCGGTGATGGACTGGACATAGGTTGAGTGCAGAGTATGAGGTCGGAAAGATCGTATCCACTGTAAGTTTACGGTGGATACGGAAAAGGGGTCAATGTTGATCTACGTGACAAGAATGCCTCGCCAGCAGGACATCTTGACCTGAATCGTGGTTTTGACGTGTAATCCACAGGGAATTCGTTGAGGGTCGACACTGAGGCGTTGAAGAAGGCTCAACACCCTAGCCCCTCTAGCCCCTAGCCCCTAGCCCCTCCTTGAACACCTTCGACCGTTATCTTCTGACCCGATACTTGCAGACTGTTGCCGTGTTCTTTTGTGCGGCGGCGGGGCTGTTTACGGTTGTTGATGGATTTCTCAATCTCGATCAATTTCAGTACACCGCTGACAAAAGTGATGGTGGCACGCTGATGCTTTTTTGGTTGATAGCAGATCATTATTTTTTTCAATCATTCATGATTTTTGACCTTGCTGGTCCGTCAATCGTGGTGATTTCCGTGGTAGCGGCGCTCGCGTCGTTCCTGAAAAAAGGTGAGTTCCATCCTCTCCTGGCTGCAGGAGTTCCGACCTACCGGGCGACTTTGTCGTTGTTGGTGGGGATGTGTCTGGTGAATGGGCTCTTGTTGATCAATCAGGAATTCATTTTGCCCAACGTCGCTGCCAAGCTTCAACGCAGCCACGGGGATACTGCTGATGATGCACAAAAAGTCTCCCCGCAATTTGATCCGAAGTGGAAGATCTTTGTTTCAGGGGAAGGTGTTTACCCTGCCGATAAACGATTGCACATGCCACAGTTTCGGCTGCCTCCGGTCATTTCTCCGAACCAGGATACGCTGTCTGCTGACGACGCGATCTATCTCTCACCAACCGGAGGACAGCGAGGAGGCTGGCTCCTCATCAATGTCTCACCGACCGTTGACGAACTCTCACTCTCCGAGACAGGCAGGGATGTCATCGTTCCACAGCCGAACGGGACCGATGCCTTCGTTGACTGCCACTTGACGTTCAGTCAGATGAGCCGCAAGACTTCGAACTTCAGCCTGATGAATTCTGCGACACTTTTTCAACGACTTCAGGAACCGTACGGCAGCGTGCTTTCCCGCCGAAGTATGTTGATGCACCTGCACTCGCGGTTGACGCGTCCATTGTTAACACTGGTCGGCTTGTACATTGTTATTCCGCTAATCATCCGTCGAGACCGCATGAGCAATATGCAACAGGTGAGCAATATCGCTTTGTGTATGCTCGTCCTCGGAATTGTCTATGGACTCTCAACGGGAAGTGGATTTCTCGGACAATCTGGTGTCATTCGAGCCGAACAAGCCGCCTGGGCACCGCTTCTTCTTGGCAGCACCTTCGCCGGTTGGTTAAGCGGCGTTGTGCGAACGTAACGCAGCTTTGGTCCTCACCATTGAAAAAATCATGGAGGCAGACTCGGTTCAACATGATTTGTGCCATGCCCATATCGCGTCAGCAGGATGGGCATGCTGAAAGCTCCGGCAACGTCGATTCATGTCCACCCTGCTTCGCGATGTGGACATGGCACGAAATCTTCTTGTTCATTACGAGACAACTATTCCCGCTCCCCGCCGGGTTTCCAAAGAATGTCGGCATTGCCTCCATCGTTAGCTGTTCTCGCGACAACGAACAGGAGGTCGGAAAGGCGATTGAGATAGACCAGGATCAGTGAATTGATCCGTTCAGTTTCCGCGAGCAGTTGAACACCGATTTCTGCGCGGCGGCAGATCGTTCTTGAAACATGAAGGTGCGCTGCGCCGATTGAACCGCCAGGGAGAATGAAACTTTCGAGCGGTGTCAGTTCGGCGGTGTGCAGGTCGATCCATGCTTCGAGTTGATCGATCTGCGGTTGCGTCACACGCAGCGGTTCGTAGTCTTTCGGTTCGTCTGATTCAGGGATGCAGAGATCGGCGCCAACGTCGAACAGGTCATTTTGAATCGTCGTGAGTGTTTGCTTCATTTCGGCAGAAAGCTGACCGCACGCCAAAGCCAAACCGAGACTGGCATTCAGTTCATCAACGCCGCCGTAAGCACCGATACGTGGGTGGGTTTTGGAAACCCGCGTCCCGTCCCCAAGTGCCGTTTCGCCAGAGTCGCCTGTCTTCGTATAGATTTTATTGAGGTAGACCATCGTTGTTGATCTCGATCTATATTGAATAGCGTTTGAATAAATTAAAGCTTTGCCGCACACTTGAAGTGTGCGGCGAACAGTTCACTCTTGAATCATCGCTTTCACATTCTCTGTCGTCACCGGACGGATGATTCCTTTCTCGGTGATAATTGCTTCGATCAATTCCGCTGGGGCGACATCAAACGCTGGGTTGTAGACGTTAGTGTTCTCTGGCGCGGTCTGCTTGCCCATGCCTGCGGTGATCTCTTCCGAATGACGTTCTTCGATCGGAATGAGGTCGCCCGATTCGAGTGACAGATCGAAAGTTGTAGACGGAGCAGCAACGTAGAACGGGATTCCATGAGCCTTCGCGAGGACGGCAATGGAATAGGTTCCAATCTTATTACAGGCATCTCCATTCGCCGCTATTCGGTCAGCGCCGGTGATGACCGCTTGCACGCGTTTTTCCTTCATGACTTGGCCTGCCATGGAATCACAAATGAGCGTGACGGGTATGTCGCGTTGCTGAAGTTCCCACGTTGTCAGTCTTGCACCTTGCAAAAGTGGGCGTGTTTCATCGGCGTAGACATGAATATCCTTACCTTGAGCAGCAGCAGCAAACATGATTGCCAAAGCCGTTCCGTCTCCGGCGGTGGCAAGTCCACCGGCGTTGCAATGGGTGAGGATTCCGGTTCCTGGGTCGATCAATGTTGCCCCATGGCGGCCAATCGCGGCGCACATTTCTCGATCTTCGGTTTCAATTGCTTTTGCTTCCACAAGCAAACGCTGGTGCATTTCGGCAGGCGAAAGCGATGCGTGTGCATGCGAGACACTCTTGATTCGATCGAGCGCCCAGAATAGATTCACTGCCGTCGGGCGACTTTCAGCGAGATACTCAGTCACTTCATTCAGTCGAGCATTGAAGGCATTTCGGTCTGCATTTGATTCCAATGTTTGCAATCCGATGATCACTCCGTAAGCAGCCGCACAACCGATTGCAGGAGCGCCGCGAACTCGCAGCATTTTGATCGCTTCCCAGACTTCTTCGACTGTCCGGCATTCGATTTCCTTAAACTGAACCGGCAGCATGGTCTGGTCGATCATCGTCAACCAGCCAATTGAGTTTCCATTCCAACGCATCGTGCGCGGATGTTCGATAGTTTCAGTCATTAAATGGATTAAGGGGGCTAGGGATGGAGGGGCAAGGGAGACAGAGTTGAGCGTTGATGACGACTCGGGCGATTTATCACTGAGCAAGCAGTACGCGAAATGCATCTCTTAAATCATACGGTTCGGACTAAGCAGACCCGCTGGGTCGAGGACTTGTTTGATTCCGGACATGATCTTCCATGCGTCAGATTTATTTCCGTAGAGGTCGATTTCAGATTTCCATTCTGAATCGCAGTGCAGAATTGTTAAGGCACCGCCGGCTTGCTCTGCGAAGTTTCTCAGGGGGGAGATGATTTCATTCGTCAGCGCTGCCGATGTGCAGCGATCCGGGAGATGCCCATAGATCACGCCATTTCCAACATGTGCTTGTGCGGCGACTTCGTGCGATGTTGCTATCTTCAAAAACTCTGCACAGCGCGATTTCGGAAGGCTCGCGCGAAACGTGACCGGGTCGTCGCTGGCAGTTTGGAATTCCACCAAAGCTTCGTAAACCTGTTTCTGCTCGTCGTCTTGAAGAGTGATAATTTCCTTGGGGTGAAGGCGATTCAATTCTTCAACAATGGTCGCTGCCTGCCAACTTGTTTCACTTTCAGAACCCTCAAATCCGATCCACAGTAACGTTTTCTGGTCCGGGAAGTGGCGGCTTCCTTCCCCGCTGAGCTGCCTGGAGCCTTTGGGGTTCAACGCATCAATCATCACTGGCGTTGTCTTTGTTCTGTTGAGTTCCGCCAAAACGGGTTCAGTGAACTGTTCTGGATCAAAGGCAGCAACGATCAGGACTTGTTTCTCGAATAACGGTCGCAGCTTTAACGTCACCTCGGTGATCGTCGCGAGAGTCCCCATGGAGCCGGTCAGTAGTTTGCAGAGATCATACCCAGCGACATTTTTGACAACCTTACCACCTGCCGAAAACAGGCGTCCTTGACCATCCACGGCAGAGATTCCGATCACATAGTCTCGAAATGTCCCGTACCCAAATCGTGATGGCCCGCATGCATTTGAAGCAATCGCTCCTCCCAAAGTCGCCCTGTTTTCTTGTGGAATGTCGATCGGAAGATGTTGATGTTCCTTGGCGAGCTCTTCCTGGAGGGCTTCGATCCGGATCCCTGCTTCGACTGTAATCGTCATGTCAAGTGAAGGGTAGTCGACAATCTGCTGGAGTTCACCGGTTGCTAAAGTGACCGTCTCTGGTGGAAGTTGCCCGCCAGAACTCAGCGAAGTTCGTCCGCCGACCGGAGAGAATGGCAGCTTCTCTCCCTGAAAGTTGTCGGAGACGATACGGCTTAATTCACTGGATGTCGTCGGTGTCCACTCTGTTGTTGGCACGGAAATCGTTCTTTCTGCCTGGGGAAGATTGTTTAACGGGAGAATGACTGGCGTCACCCTAGAGTTCAACCCATCCGCAAGGAAGTTTCCGAACATCGAGATTCCTCAGCGAGGCTCGATTGAACTCCCCGTCGCTGCCATCCATAATCCCTGAACATCAGTAATTCAAACTACAAGAACACCGTACGGATAATAAAAATCTCAATGTCTTCAAATGCGACCGAAATTGAACGTCTACGCTGGGAAAAATTTCCTGTTCTAAATGACGGGTTTGTCTGTCTCGTTGACTGCATGGGCAATGACGAATCCATCGTTCAGGCTGCTCGGGTCAGTTACGGAGCTGGAACCAAGAAAGTTTCCAGCGACCGCAACCTTATTCGCTACCTGCTTCGCCATCGTCACACGACACCATTCGAAATGGCAGAAGTGAAACTTCTCGTCCGAGTTCCGATGGACTGTTGGCGGCAGTGGATTCGGCATCGGACTGCGAATGTCAATGAATACAGTACCAGATATTCGGTTGCGATTGATTCCATGCAGT
>DAOUPA010000148.1 GCA_030626405.1 Planctomicrobium sp. | reverse complement strand
TTTCAGCCTGGATTTTGCGAGTGTTCAAGTCGGAGTAGCGACTCTGGAGTTCTTCAATACTTTGTTCGTTACCGCTTGTCTCTTTACTCATCAGTGACCTCTTCCGCCAGTTTCCAAATTTCTTCGATAATTCTCGGTTCAAATTGATCGACGTTCTGTTTTAAAAAATCCTTCAGTCCCGCTCCGCTGCTCGTTTTTCTTGCTTGTAATTCTGAAAGCCCTGCGACGAACGCAGACGATTCTATCTTCGCGACCGAATCGATAATGGCATCGTGGAAAACAGTATCGAACGGTTGATGCGGGACTTCAATAAACGTTGTTTCTACGGATGACGTTTCAATATCGATCCGCAACACAGACGGGACATGCTCCTTAGTCGCGTCGCTCCTGGAACGACGACTGATGTTCCCAGGCGTCAACCAGTCCGTGCTGCCTGTAGTGACCGTTTCAAGGCGACGGTGAATGTGACCATTGATCAGCAGATTAACTCCTTCGATTTCAACAGGTTTGATTCGTCCCTCATCATAGCCTGGAATCAGAATGTCGTGATGCGTGAGCCAGACGACGAATGGATTGTTTTCGTTCTTCTTAGCGTGCGTATGAGTGTCAAACTGTTTCGGGATTTTTTGACGATATGACGACCCTCCAACAATGACCGTGCGAGAGTTCATCGTTCCAGACCAGGGAGATTCAGCACTCACCATCCGCAAACATCCGGCCTTCACGAGCAAGCTCAGTGTGTCATCATTCGTCAACTCCGGCTGATAATGAACATCGTGGTTGCCGTAAATGCTGAGGATTTCGCCCTGGAGAATCTCGATGAGTCGCCCAATCATCCAGGTTGGATTGTCGCGAGGTTTGTCGAACAGGTCTCCGAGAATCGCAGGCAGAAGATGGTGTATTCGCGCGTATTCCAGCGACCATTCAAGTTTGTCGAGAATCACGTTCGGGTAATCGTCTTTGCGAAATCCCGGTTGACGTCCTTCAAGATGAGGGTCACCAATGATGAGTAAACCAGTGTATTGGGAGTCGCTCATGAAACGGATCTCTCGGCTTGTTCGAGTAGTCGATCTGCATCGAGCGGACCGCCGCAAACGGGGCAGTCCTTGTCGAGAGTCGCTTGCCGTAAGGTTTTCTCCAGTGCAGTCAATTCTTCCGCCAACTTCTCGACTTGCGACCGTTGTTTTTTTGATTCCTGCTGAGAGAGTGTGAGCTTCTGGATGAGGTCGGTGATAGTTTCCGTGTCGATTGGCAAAGTCGGCGCTTCGATGATTTCAAGACAATCGATTTGACGCCGCAGAGTCTGTTCTTCGAAAAGTTCTGTCTGGATTGAAGACAACAACTCGGTGAGCGGTTGCACTTCGCCCAATTCTATTGGCTTAATTTCGGTAAGTAACGCTGATTGTTTTTTCCATAGTTCGAGTTCTAATTCTGTCTGTTTGAATTGATCGATGAGCAACTCAAACGCCTCAGGTGACGACAAGTGAGGCGGCTCGGTCAAATCACTGAGGATGATTTTCTCTCGGCCAAAATCTTCCGCTTCAAGGTCAGACTGAGCGAGGTTCTTGACGAGTTTCTCCAGTTGTGCTGTCTCCGACAGGGCAGGGGGGAGCGTTAGATTTTGAGTCGCCTCGATACGAATCGAAGCCAGTTCTGATTGAAGTGAAGCTGCTGTACCGGCAGCAATCAGTTGTTCAATCGACTTGGTCGGAGTCAATTCCGGAGGAGGAAGCAACGATGAAAGAGCGTCTGTCTTTGCGGCATAAGTAGCCACAATTTGATTCTGCTGAGTCAGAATTTGTTCGGCACGTTCTAATTCACCAAAATGACGCTGGAGATCAATGAGTCGCAGATACTCAGCTTCAACTTTCTCGACGCAACGCTCGATTTCGCTCACTGGCTGCAGCGCTGCCAACTCGGCATTGAGTTGTTTCGATTCCGCGTCAAGTCGAGATCTTTCTTTCTTCGCATCGCGGACTTTCTCTTTATGCCGCTGCTGCATTGAGACGAGCCGAATCGCATCTGAAGAAGAGGCAAAGAATCTCGCCGCGGTTGCACCGGATTGATCGAGAAGAAAGATCGGCGTTTTCTGTGATCCAAAATGAACGTCGAATTCGTCGTTCCCCGTTCCTTCAACTTTGGGAAGTCTAAGTGCCTTGTGAAGTTCTTCTGGGACACCACTTCGTGCCAACCTGTCGAACTTTTGACCGTCGATGGTATAGCTGGGTGACTTCTTGCGATGCCATTCAATGACGTGTCCATCGTCCGTTTCAACTTTAACCGAGCATTCTTTGGCACCATGACGCATGACGTAAGTCGAATTTTCGTTGTAGCAGAGAATCTGAAGCGCCGCGATGATCGCACTCTTCCCAACGTTATTCGCACCCAGCAACACCGTCAGCCCCGCCGCCGGTTCGATGACGGTGTGCTCGTGGGACATAAAGTTTTTCAGTTCAATGCGCTTGATCATCTGTGTGCCTGAACGTGTGTCGACTAGGTGGTTATCTTAACGAACCTGACTTTGGAATCCACCCAATCACAGCAGATAATTTCAGGATGTTTTTGCAAGGCATTATTTATTCGAAGAAGGAGCAAAGAGACTCGCAAGCCCTTGCGCAGCAACGGCGGCTGAGGACCAGGCCCATTGGAAATTGAAACCACCGAGGCGACCGTCGACGTCGAGAATTTCGCCGACGAAAAAGAGATTGTCACAGGCTCGCGATTGCATCGTAGTTGGCTCAACTTCGTTCAAAGGAATGCCCCCTGCCGTTGCTTCGGCGTATCGAAATCCTCGGCTGTCGGTCACCGGAAGTATTCGTTCAATCAGATTTCGGACGAGGTTTCGACGCTGCTGTTTGGGGAATTGCGAGAAAGTCACTTCACTCGAAATCTGGAGTTCCTGAAGCAGTGCATCGACGAACCGACGCGGCAGGTGTTGAGAGAGTTTCTTGCTGAGCAGGCCTGTTGGATTTTCATCGGCCCAAACGAGGATTTCATTCTCCATGCGTTGTGAATCGAACTTCGGTAAGAAGCTGCAACGTACGACTGGGTCGGCCCCGGTTAGTTTTGCAGCGTGCCAATGTCGGGAGAGATCAAGAACGACCGGACCACTGATCCCGAAATGCGTCCAGAGCATCGAACCGGTGAATCGTTTCGGTTTGTCATTTGTGGTGTGCAGAGAGAGTTCGACATCCAGAGAAATTCCGGACAGTTGTTCATGGAAATTGCCATTGAGAAGCAAAGGTGCCAGCGCTGGAAATGTTGGTTGAATCGTATGTCCGAGACGCTTTGCAAGTGCATACCCAAAGCCATCGCTGCCAGTCTTTGGAACGGATTGACCACCGGTTGCCAGAACGACCGCACGGCTGCCGATTTCGCCCCTGCTATTGGAAATCCGAAATTGATCGTCATCGACTTCAACATTCTCAACGCGGCAGCCGGTCATCAAACAAACCCTCAGAGATTCTGCTTCTCGAATCAGTGCTTCGAGAACATGGCGAGCTTTATTGGAATCCGGGAAGAGTTTGCCATGTTGTTCTTCATGGAGAGGGACTCCAATCGATTCGAAAAACTCAACAGTTGCCTTTGCTGAAAACGTTTTCAGGACACGTTTGATGACATTTCGGCTGCCACCATTGAAATCCTTCGCAACCACAGAACGGTTTGTCACGTTACAGCGACCGCCTCCACTGATAAGAATTTTCGCTCCGAGCCGTTTTGCACCATCAACGATGGCGATCTTTAAGTCGCTGTTTTGACGAGCCAGCAAAATCGACGTCATCAATCCAGCAGCACCACCGCCGATGATCACGACATCATAATTTAAATTTTGCTCGACCATGAAATCAGTATAAGTGCTTTTGACTGGGAATCGTTGGTGAATTGGCGCATCAGTTTTCAGAGGAACGGTCTCTCAAGTACCGATCAATGATCGGCCAGCCGAAGAAGTAACTTCCAACAACAAATAACACGCCGAGCAATATCATATGCTCGCTGATCGAACCGAGACCGTACTTGAAGTGAAACAGTCCCAGCGAAATCGCAGAGCAGAAAATCGCATAGGCGATATTGCCTCGGGAACTGTAACCGAACAAGCCCAAGACGCGAGCGTCCAAGCGACCCATTACATAGTGCGGCAACGCATTCGCAGCAAAGACGCCAATCAGAAAATCGATCAACATGGAAGTACCGGTAATAGAACGTTTTTTAGAAAGTAGGGTGGGTGGAGATCGCGGATTTTTAGTTTGGTGAGTTACGCAAGTAAAGGAAAGATCATCACTCAGGGTGGATCGCAATTCTTTTTGCGAACGGAACCCACCGTTTACCAATCTGCTCCCACCCTACGGTCACCGAAGTGTAAGAAGATTTCGTGCCATGCCCATATCGCGTCAGCAGGATGGGCATGCTGAGTGCTCCGACAACGTCGATTCATGTCCACTCTGCTTCGCGAGGTGGACGTAGCACAAATGGTGATTACTCCTTCGTCTCTCCGCGATCCCGTGGTGTATCAACAAGCGAAGAAACACGTTTACTGGAGGTTGCCGCTCTGGTGCGGCGGTCCTCTTCCCAACTTGGGAGAGGAGAACTCATGTCGATAGGCAAAATCTCGACCTCTTCAGATTCAGTATTCAGCAGAGCCACTGTCGGCTGATTAAAAGTCCAGCCGGACGTTTCGCCAGGATTGATGAACAGGCGCCCTTGCTCGTCCCTCTTGACGTGAGGTCGATGGGTATGACCGTAGATGGCAATGTCAAACTCTTCGTGAAAATCACTCAGTTGCGATTGCATGTGCACGATGACAACGCGCGTTCCGCCTTCGAGAGTGTAGAGTGCTGGCGCATCCTGAATTTCTCCAATCACTCGAAAGCCACCGAGTAGGCCCGTTTTGTTCCCTTCGTTATCTCCAAAACAGCCAAAGATTTTGCAATTGAGTTGCCGCAGCGGTGGCACGGCAAAGGTCGAGACGAGGTCGCCTGCGAAGAGAACGCAATCGACATTCAGATCGTTGAACATCTTCACAACGCGACGGATGTTATCGAGGTGATCGTGTGTATCGGCGAAAATTCCGACTTTCATGATGTGCTGCCTGCGGACTACTTATCTGTTGGGGAAGTGAGTTGGTTTTGTTTTACGTCAAAGAGAAACAAAACTCGCTTAGGGAAGAGCTTCGCTGCGTCGAGCAACTGCTCTCGATTTTTTATGCGAGCGACTAACACGGGGCCATTCAGGTCGGGAGGATTCGTGACGTAATCCATGCTGACATCATCTTTGTCCGGGAGGACGAAAACGATGGCGTTTCGCTTTCCTCTCAGTGTCTCAACTCGTTCTCGAAAACTGGCGTACTTTTGCCGTGGGAATTTTACTTCGACCACGCCGCGATCCAGTTTTGCAGGCCAGAGCGGGGCGATGGTCCAAAGGTTCACGCTGACTGCGGTCGCGATGAAAAGTAGCCAACAATATTTTATCGCCCAACGACCAGAGGCTTGCCACTGCGTAAACAGTCGGCGAGTGACCTCAGCAAAGAGCAGCAACCATAACGGAGCCGTTTCGAAGACATAATGCCAGCCCATGATTCCAGTAAACCAGTACGGAATATGAGCGATGTGCAGAGTTAAAATGGAGAGGCCAATCAGCAGCCACCGACGATCACCTCTTCGTAAAGTCAAAAGAAAAATCAATCCGACTGCCAAGAGCGGAATGACTCCCAGCGTCCAGCGCAAGCTATTCACAAGGCGAGTCTGCACGTTCTCGATTGCAAGTTGCGGAGTAAGATTCTTCGCCCAGCGGTCGTAGTTGTCGATCACTTTTGGGCTGAGTTGTAGTTTCCCGCGAATCACATTATTAAAACCGTAGACATGCCGGGGAGTGTAGGTGTCCGTGTAGACTTGATATGGGGGCTTGAGGGCATCGCCTGTGATGGCATAGTTCTGAACGAAAATGACGAGAAAGCCAAGCACTAACGGAAGTCCCATCGCAATGATGTGACGATTTCTTCGCCGTAGTGAGGTTGGTTCAGATTCAGCATCGGTCCGCTTGATCACGGTCCAGCGACCAGAGATCCACCACCAGAGAAAGGCGATTCCGAACGGCAAGGCAAATCCGGCGGCGGTCATCGGTCGGCAGAGCATTGCGTACGTAAGTCCTGTTCCGGCAACAATGGCGGAAGCCGTCGATCCGGTTCGCATCATGCGTAAGAAGGACCACAGAAACAGTGTGAGTCCGATAAGCGTCGGGTGATGTGCAAGCAAAAGATTACTGAATAGAATCAGTCCCGGTGAGAGTCCGAACAATAACCCCGCCAGAAGACCGGTTCCGGTATTCGAGAGTTCGCGACCGCACCAGAAGATCATCATTGCTGCGAATGCTTGTGCCAGTTGATGCCCCAACCACGGCATCCCGAGCATCAAAAATGGAGCGATCAAAGCACCTGTCCCTGGGAAGTACCGACTGGCGAAGGTACCTTCATTCAAAACGTGCATTTGATCGAAGAGTTCCGGGTTCGCTTCGAAGCTGGGATACGACCAGCGTCCTTTCACGAATGTCTCTGCTTGAAAGAGATAGCTGTATTCATCGTGATAAGCTGGCGGCAAACCTTCAAATTCAAGACTCATTCGCCAACTCATTCCAAATGCGACAGCAAACACTATGGTCGCCATGATCCACGCTGTTCCCAGCGATGTTTCCGTTCGAGGCGATTCGTTCAGCCACGCTGCGATACGGCTTGGTGATTTTCGTTGACGTTTCTTCCGAAAGCCAAACCAGCAGAGCGGAAACAGAATCAGAAACGGGACGAACGGCAGCCAGTCCGGTTTGCGTCCAGACATCCAGCCGTTTAATCGTTCGATACGCAATTCTTCGCTGAGCCACACAGGTAGTTCGAACCACAGCAAAATCGTTCCAATCATCGCATAGGCAAGTCCCTGAACCCAGGCGGGAACAATGTTCTTTTCGGCGGGAGAGGTGTTGGAAACGATCACAGGTGAAATTATTGAACTGGAAAGAAATCGCTAGGATGGTTTGTCGACAACGGATGATTCCGCCCAGTATAGTGCTCTCGTTCTTACGAGAGAATTCCGCGAGACCTGTTACGTCTCAATTATCATAGTAATGGAGAGTCGAAATGTTGCCGGGGATTAAGCTGTTTGATATGACTGATCGAGTCGCGATTGTTACAGGAGGCTCCAAAGGTTTGGGGAAAGCGATGGCGGAGGGGCTGGCATCGGCGGGAGCGAATGTTGTTCTTGTGAGCCGAAACGGAGAAGAAGCAGGGGCTGCCGCCGAAGAAATTCGAACTGACTATGGAACGCAAGCGGTCGGTCTGGTTGCCGATGTGACGAGTGAAGAGGATGTCAAAGGTATTGTAGAGAAGACTCTCAGTCAATTCGGCAAAGTCGATGTCCTCATTAACAGTGCTGGAATCAATATCCGTGGATCGATCGAAGAACTGACGCTCGAAGAGTTCAAACAGGTTCAGGATACAAACGTCAACGGGACATGGATCTGTAATAAAGCTGTCATTCCGCATATGAAGAAAGAAAAGTACGGTCGTATCATCAATCTCGCCAGCACGCTCGGATTGGTCGGTTTGGCGAATCGCACGCCGTACACTTCCAGTAAAGGAGCCGTCGTGCAAATGACGCGCGGTCTCGGGCTTGAACTCGCAGGCTCGGGGATTACCTGTAACGCGATCTGTCCTGGTCCGTTCCTGACTCCGATGAACATTCCATTCGCGGAAACTGAAGAAATTAAAAAGTTTATCGTTGGCGCCGTCGCTCTGAATCGCTGGGGCAAGATGGAAGAAATTCAAGGCGCCGCAATTTTCCTCGCCAGCGACGCTTCCAGCTACATGACCGGCAGCATGCTGACCGTCGACGGTGGCTGGACGGCGAGGTGAAATAGGGCAAGAGGAGAGGGATTGAGAGGCAAGGGAATTACTATCTCAGACGAACAAGTAGGAAATTCGAGTGAACATTGATCTTTCAAATCGAACTGCTGTTGTGACTGGTGCCAGTAGTGGGATTGGTCGGGCGACCGCGATTTGTCTTGCCGAAGCTGGGGCGAACGTTTTTGCTGGGGATATTCAACTTCGAGAAGAAACCACTGTACAGTTTAAAGAGCTTGGAATTCGTGAACAGGTTTGTGATGTCACAGTACTGCCTCAATTGCAATCACTAATCGATGGTGCAGCAGAGGCAACTGGACGGCTCGATATTCTGGTGAACAATGCTGGCATTATTATGGTCAAACAAGTCACAGAAGTGAGCGAAGAGGACTGGGACAGCTGCATCGATACGAACGTCAAGTCCGCCTTTTTTGGATCGAAATTCGCGATTCCACACATGCAAAAAACAGGAGGCGGCTGCATCGTCAACACTGCCAGCAACGCAGGGATTTTGCCACGGGCGCACGACCCTGTCTATTCGATCAGCAAGCTCTCAGTCGTCGGCTTAACGCGAAGTTTGGCGCTGTGTCATTCTAAAGATCGCATCCGAGTGAATTGCGTTTGCCCGGGACCGGTTGGTGATACGGAAATTATGGAAGAAGGGCTTCGTGAGTACGAAGACAGAGATGCCGCCGTGAGAAAATTCATCTACGCCAGTCCGCTCGCCAGGGCGCACGACAGGATGATTTCTCCGGAAGAGATCGCGATGTCCATTCTTTACCTTGCCAGCGACGCCGCGAAGATGATCACCGGCACCGCTCTCACCATCGATGGCGGCAAATCTCTGGGAGTCCCACCGGAAACGGATTGAAAATCATCCCACTCCTTGCGTTATCGAATTGGAGATAAACTTAACTCGTCAAGATAAAGAGTCCCAGTAGAGCCGTTGAGACCAGCCTGAACGATGGCTTCTTTTGCACCGCGTGGAATGTTGATGACCGTGGAAGATCGCTTCCAGTCAGATTGATCGGCAAGCCAGGGACCAATCGCGACGCGGTCGATGGGAATGCGGCGGGAGTCATAAAAGTAGAGAACGATTCCAGGTTGCTCGTTAGAGGAACGACCTGGGCGGATGTTTTCGGACTTCATTGCCCAACTGATGCGAGCTTGCGAGACCTTCGTTCCATCGATTGCCATACCTTGTAGCATGTGTGAGATTCGACCAGATTCGGTGTTCTCAAAGCGAATGCTTTTCTCACCGCTCATCGCATCGTCGGAAACCTTGCCGCGCCTCATGTAGTGCCAGCCATCTACGACTGAGTCGTTGTTTTCATCAATTTCGAAGCCACCATTAAAGATCTTGGGATTCTCTGGATCAGGCTTCTCTTTTCGTAACTCTTCCATTTGTCCTGTCATCGGCACAAACAGAGTTGGCAGCAGTTTCGTTTTCTTCAGCTTACCATTTTGTTTTTCGAAAAGATGAAACACCTGTTGATACCGCTTCCCGAGCGGAACGATCATGCGTCCTCCTTCTTTGAGTTGCTCGACAAGTGCTTGAGGAACATCTTCTGGAGAACAGGTGACGATAATTTTGTCGAACGGAGCATGCTCTGGCCAGCCTTGGTAGCCATCTCCGATTTTACAAATCACGTTGTCGTACTTGAGGCGTTCGAGCAGTTTCTTCGTTCTCTTTCCTAACGGTTCGACGATTTCAATTGAGTACACCTGATCAACTAATCCGGAGAGAACCGCCGCCTGGTAACCGCTGCCCGTCCCGATTTCGAGCACCTTGTCTGTAGGTTGGGGATCAAGAATTTCAGTCATGTAGGCAACGATGAATGGCGGAGAGATCGTTTGCTTAAACCCAATGTCCAACGCCTGATCGGTATAGGCGAACCTGCGAAGGTTTGTTCGGACGAAAAGATGACGCGGCACTTGCCCCATGACTTCGAGCACACGCGGATTTTTGACACCTTCGGACTCAATGTTCTCGCTGACCATCTTCGCTCGCTGAGCGGCATATGGATCACGGCCTTGAGCCTGAATCGTTTCGATTGGGATGATGTTGAGTCCAACGGCGATGATCGTCACCTGCCAACCAATATTCCAATTCATCGTTTTTATCATCCTTGCTTTCACCGTTTACGCAGCCAACTGATTCCAAACCGTGCTTCGCTGAAAACACTCGATTGAAATACATCTTGGACACTATAAAAGTCGACCGGACGACACAATGCGAGTATTGAATTCCGCCTGAAATAGCGAGCTCGTACAAGGATCAAGATTCGGCAAAGTGTCTACTTTTCAGCGGAGATGCGTCGATAGCCTGCGATTGGGGTTGAGCGAAACTCAGTCAAATGAGTGGAGGTTCGGAAAGAGTGAAGAGTAGGCCACTTGGGCTCAGGATTCTCATTAGCTCATTCATCGACCAGTTGTTCGAGCCCTCGTGCTCCCCAGTATCCGATGATTCCTGCAAACAGCATGGCCTCGAGCAGAAGAACGAAGAACAGTGTTGGAGAACACTCCCCCCAAAATGGGAATGACGTTGGGATCGATGGTTGCAGACCCGATTGAGGAAATCGTTGCATTTGTGCGATTGACCTTCTGACAATTTCGATGCCGACCACGTTTGCGACAACAAAAGTGCTTCCCCATCGAAACCATCGATGCAACATTTCATCGTGAAAAAGTGTTTGGGTTTTATCAAAAAATCTCGCTAGCCTGGAAGGCGAATGGCGTTTGCTCCGATGGTCAATTGCGTTCGTTGCCGCAGAAATGTGATTAGCGAGCCGCGCTGAAGAATGCGGGCTTGATAATGATTGCTCACCCTCTCTTTTATCCTGGCGCCGCTGGTAGTCCTTACGTTGCTGGACCAGCTCTTGTTCCTGAAGTTCGACAGCTCTTGCTCCCCAATCGGTTTCAGGGGGGGTGTCTTGTTCGTAAAGGCTATTTTGAACGGAAATCTCGGAATCTGGGATCGCAGAGAGTTGCAGCGAATCTGATTTCAATTGCTGTTCGGCCTCCCATTTGGCGAGAACGTCGTCTCGACCGGCCATATGGAAAAGCCCGACCAATGCAGCCGCTGGGGTCCAATGCTCTTCCCAATCAGGCTTCACCAGATCGTCAACAGTGAGGTCTCCGTCTCGTACTTTCCTCACCAGGTTTCGAAAGGTAACCGGCCCAGAAATTCGACCCGCGTTCTGATAATGGTATTCGACAGACATCTTGTACAATGGACCTCACATTCAATTCAGCCGACTTCTTAGTGAGGCTACCGTTGCGACCCAATCGATATCAACCGAATTGATGAAAAAAATGGACCATGCCGTTCACGGATAATGAATTGCAGAGTAAAGACGCACGAGAATTGTGGCTCTGGCAATGCCCAATTGGCAATTTTACCAGAAATGGCGTGTATGAGTTCATCTCGAAGAAACGAGTTTTCTGACACGATAGCGAACGCAGTCGCCTGGAACGTCTTGCTCTCTTTAAGTGGAGGCATCAGGGAGAGTGTCGGCAGCGGCAGCCTCGTCGGCTTCTTGCTTTTCTTCGACGTCGTGCAGGCTGAGTCCGGATTTAAAGAAGTAGAAGAGTCCGATGAGCGTCACCGGAATGTACTGCGTCATTTGGTAATAGATTGAGGCGGCGATGATCGCAGCTTCACCATCATCTGCTTTTACAAACAATTGGAGGACCAGCATAAAACAAAGCTGCATCACTCCAAAGAAACCGGGTGCTGCAGGCACAGCGACCCCGAATGCGACGACGCCCATCACGACGAATGCAATCATTGGAGTTGCTGGGAGATCGAAACTCCACAAGGAAAGCATGACCAGGAAACTGTTCAATCCCCATTTGATAATCGAAATCGCAAGCATCGCCGCTAGGAGGCGACCGTTCTTCAGCGATCCCAACCCTTGGGCACCAGTTTCCAGAATGCCGCAAATTTTATCTGTCAGCGAGTGAGGGATCAGAGGGATCGATTTCATGATCTTTTCGAATAGCCCCAGCACCGGTTTTGTCCAGATCACAAACGCAAGACCACCCAGCATGCCGACCACAGCAATGATCGCAGGAATCATCGCTTTCTGCTGCACCGCTGGAGGGAGACCTTTCACGAAAACAAGCCCGATCCCTAAGTAGAATAGAATCGCTATCAGATCGAAAAAACGTTCCAGCACGACACTGGACACAGCGACCGAAAAGGGCTGCTTTTGCTGTTTAGAGAAAACGAAGCAACGAGCCACTTCACCAATTCGGGCAGGCAAAATGTTGTTGAACGAAAAACCGATCATAATCGGTGGGAGCAGGTCCTTCGTCGGGCGGTAATTCCCGACCGGTGAAAGCATCAGCCGCCAGCGCCAGGCTTTGAGCCAGTAAAATACGATCAGCGTCAGCCAAATCAACGGCAACGAGCGGTAATCAGCAGACTTGAACGCGTTGACAAATTGACCCCAGGCATCTTCGGTTTCCAGCAAAGGGAGAATTGCTAGCCACAGGCAAACCACCGAAATCGCAATTCCGACCGCCAATACAAACGGCTTCGATTTATAAAACGGCTTCTTGCCGGGCATGTCGAGTCTTCCAGAAATTAGGTAGCACAGACATTCCTGTCTGTGTGGGTGAAGTCAGTGAAATCGCGAAGATCACTCAGGATAGATTGAGCGAGCTGGATCATTGAAGAGCATCATCGAGAAAGAGACGGGGTTGCACAACTCCAATGCCGGGTGAAGAGACCGACAAGTTGAATCCGCTGACCGCCGAAGATGCCACCTCGCCTTACAATCTTCTTCGTGAAAAACTACGACTGTACAAATCGACGGAACAGCTGGATCAATAAACCGAAAACGAAGCTCGCACCAATCGCCTCGGCTCCTCTCCAGCGTACTTGAACGGCAACATCAAGCTTCCCCACCGTCTGTCCGTACGAGATGTAAACTAGAAAAATCCCGAATGCAAAAAGTGCGAATACGAAGCACCAGCAAATGACAAGAATCTGGCTCGTTGTTGTTGGCGATGTTGGTCTCATCGTGGTGTCTCGAAGGCATCGATACTTCTTGGGAAGTCACTTGGCCAGTTTTCGGACTTGTAGCCACTCAACGCCACGGTCAATCCAGGTGCCGATGTTGGAGTTGGGACGGGGGCGGATGCCGTAGCCGTGTCCGCCGTTTTCATAGATGTGCAGTTCGGCAGGAACATTGTTTCGCTTCAATGCAGAGTAGATTTCAACAGCTCCGAGTGACGATGAGCGATCATCGTGAGTATGTACGAGGAATGTCGGCGGGGTCTCCTTGGTGATTTTGATTTGAGGAAGGAGTTTCTCGCCGTCCTTTTGCAACACCTGCCAGGGATAGACCAACATGGCGAAGTCGGGACGGAAGGAGAGTTTGTCAACATCATCAATCGGTTTGTATTCCGCAGTGGTGCTGGTGATGAGCATCGCTCCGACTTGACCGCCGGCGGAGAACGCCAGCAGTCCGACTTTGTCTGAATCGATCTTCCACTTCGTTGCTTGTGACCGAATCAGGCGGACCGCCCGTTGACCATCTTGCAACGGCCGCTTCCAGTTCGGTTCCTCTGTGGGTTTTGTTTCGTTGGTTCGGTAATTCACAACAAATACTGTGATCCCGTGTTGAGTCAGTCTTTCGGCAGCTTCGGAGCCTTCCAGGTCAGGAACGACTTTGCCGAACCCACCACCTGGAAGAATGACAACGGCAGTCCCGTTTCCTTTTCCTTTTGGAAGGAAAACTTCCATCGCCGGTCTATGGACGTTGATGAGGCGCGTGATCGG
>DAOUPA010000441.1 GCA_030626405.1 Planctomicrobium sp. | reverse complement strand
CTTGCCTGCGACAAGTCATTTGCGGTCTCAGATCGTTGATCTCTCCGGTTCGACGATGTCTCGCTGACGTGGTGAATCTACTGCAATACAAGCGCTGGTGGAATATTCGGTTGCCACAAGGCACAACCGTCAATCCTCGGACCCGCAAGGGCCAGGAACCCCGAAGCGGGCACCTTGAAACGGGATCGTAAAACGTTCAGTCGCCTTGGCAGATAACATCGACGATGTACACGTTGGTGACAATACCGAATTCGTCAACCACGAATTCATAGTCAACAACCCGACGCTGATTCGGAGTCTTTCCTAATCCGATGAGTTGAGCCTGACGTTTCGATTTCCGTATCGACGCAATCCCCATTGGGTCAGTTTCAAAAAAATGGGTGTTACTTTTATAGCGGTAGATATCCCCGGAATCCAAGCCAACTCCCCAGCCATGAGTATTTACACTCTGCCTAAACCGGATAGTCCCATCGCTCGTTTCGACTTCGGTAGCAATGATGTGGACATCTAATTCGAGCAGCATCAATTCGCCGGTGCAGTCATTGAAAGACTCGAAGCTGACAGAGAAGAGGTCATTCCAGACGATTTCCGCCTTTGCAGTTCCAGTGGTAGTCAGCAACGCAACACAGATAACGGCAGCAGATAACAATCGACGATAAATCATCATTTTCACATTCCTTCTTAGAAAGAGACATCCAGCATGAGGTGGGTAGACATAAACAGATATGTCCTGACGTCCACACTCTCAGAAAAACGACTTCTCATTTTGGCGGAGGTTTCCAGGCTTGGGGAACAGTGTGCATTCGCCATCCATCAGACTAGGCGCAAGGTGGCGGGAGAGTCCTTGGAGTTTTTTCGCAAAATCCAAAGGAATTCCCGGCTCCCAGGCCTGAACTTGCCTGCGACAAGTCATTTGCGGTCTCAGATCGTTGATCTCTCCGGTTCGCAACCCGTCTTAAACGCTCCAAAACCAACTCGCGAGCCGTTCATTCCCATTTTCCATTCCGGATAACAATTCGTAAACGGTCAAGGTTGGTATAAGTTGAGTTGATACTGCAGGAGTTAACGACTCCCGATAGAGATCTGCCACGTGGCGTAAGTTGGATCGAATTCCGAAGAAACGTTGGAAAAACGGCTGTACGTTTTACCACTTTCTGAGGCTTCTCAAGATCGAAGCGAAATCAACCCAGATTCCGAGAAAACGTATGGCGTACTTGGGACGGATTCGTTGAATCAGAAAACGTATGGAGTACTTGAGACTGGCCTCTCTTTCTAGCAGAGTTGTCCAGTCCCTCAGTGTGGTACCAGTGTTGGGGTCGTGGGTCTTCGTGATAATCACCAGTTCTTCGGATTTCTTCATCGAAGCCTCCGTTGTTCTCGCCAACGGCAGACCGAAGAGTGTGTTTGCAAAAAAAGACAGGCGGCGATTTCAAATTTCGCCCCGCCTGCGGCGGGTAAAAGGTAAAGTTGTTAAGGAGATAAGTAGTAAGTTCTCGACGGACGGAAACCAGAGCTGCTGTCCCGGTTCGACGGCTGACCGTTGCTACGGACGGCGGAACGGACGAGCGACGAGCGATTGAAGAACGACCCGCCACGCAACGAACGGCCATCTGTTTCCGAAACGGCACGGCTGTTCGGTGTGTCGGGAGCAGCATTCTTGGAACCCGATGGGTAGCCGCTGTGAACGTCGTAGACCCACTCGAAGACGTTGCCCTGCATGTCGAACAAACCAAAGTCGTTCGGCTTCAAACTCGCCACCGGCCATGAGTGGCTGTCTCCGTTCACCTGATACCAAGCGTAGTTGGGTAACACTGTCTCCGTTACCCCGAAGTAGTGAATGGTTCTCGCTCCCGCTCGGCAAGCGAACTCCCACTCCGCTTCGGTCGGCAAGCGATACCCGGTCAGTTCCCAGAAATCCTCCTTCGCTTTCATGCCGAGGCCATATTCCCCTTTGTCATTCGGTTCGTAACACCACTGCTCCTTCGGGACCCTCTCATGCTCACTGAGCCAGTTGCAGTAGCGAGCCGCCTCATACCACGTCATCGCCAACATTGGGGAATCGTCGGTGCGAATAGTGGATTTCAGTTGCTCCTGATCCGCTGCCCAGACTTTTCCTTCTTGTGACTCGGCGAACACTCGCCACTGCTTCTTCGTCACTTCCTTGGCAGAAATCGCAAACCGCCTGCCGATCTTGCGTCGATGCAAGCTCTCATTCGGAGCGCGTCCCGCCTCCGAGTCCGGCGATCCCATCTGAAATTCACCGGCGTCGAGGATTGCGAAAGTCTGGCCCTGTGTGTTGATGTACCACTCTCTTTTGTTGTCCTTGGCGGCGACAAGTTGATCCTCTTTCTGCTGCAACACCTTGTCGATAACGGCGATCTTTTCAGCTTGCTTCCACTTCCGCAACAGCCATTCAGCGGCAGCGTGCAGACCCGCATCGGGGTCGCTGCGGTAAACCGTCAGCAGCGTCTCGATCAGCGGCTGCCGCTGGCTTTCCGGCAAACGGGACTCATCGAACTCGCCCAAACAGAGCAGCAAGGCCCGCTTGATTGTGACATCGGTTTCCGTTTCGTAGCGGGCTATGATCGCCTCGGGATCGCCACTCCGTGGACTAATCCAGTGGATAATGTAACTGCGAACTCGTGGATCGGGGCTGTGCTTGAACAGCGGCCACACATTCTCCGGTTCGTTCATCCTCAATAGGGCCACCGCCGCATTCGCCTGCCGCTTCGCCAACGCTTCTTGGGCGTCCTCGGAAAGCCGAATGCCCACTTTCAACGCATATCCGCCGCTCATCTGGAAATGCTCAACCTTGAGCGTATGCTGTCCTCGTTTGCCTTGAATCGTCACGCTCTTGGTGGTCGTAGAGTTCGCTGACCAGTTCTCAAACACCTGTTTGTCATCCAACCAGACTCGTACCCCGTCGTCAAAGGTAATCGACAGGTCGTATTCCGCATCCCGCAGCGTTACTTCGGTCGTAGCGAGGCTGGCGAAAAACTGGCTGGACACATTGTCGGTTGGAGGCGGGGGCGATTCCGTACCGGCTCGTAAATCGAGTTGGGCAGTTCTCAATTCATCCAGCACTGGCGAATTGAGAACCGCCTCCCAGTCGACGGGGGGCTGCGGCGGTTCTGTTTTATCCCATTCATAGAATCGGACGGTCCAATCCATGGTCGGTGGCAGCAGAGTCTTAGTGACTTCGGCGTTACCAAGTGCAATGGCCCGTTCCCGATGGCTGGTGAGTTTGTCATACATCGGAGCAAACTGCCTTTCGTTAGCATCGGCCAAGAAATCAAACAGTCCCTCGGCATCCTCGCTCAAATAATTCGCCAGTGTATCGGTGGCGAAGCCACGGACTTGCTCACCCTTGTTAGTGTCACGGTAAATCCCCGCCAGCGATGCGGTGAAATGATCCTTGACAGGACGCAGGGCATTTCGCCACGGAAGCAGTTCCGAAGGCAGTACGCTCAACAGATGACCGGCCACGAACTCGACGAACTTCTCGTCCTGCCAGTTTTCGTTGGCGGTATCGTAACTCGCCAAAGTACAGGCCGCTTGAAAACGGCGTGCTGGGGGTTGGCTACTATCCTTGGCGATCTCCCAATAGTCGGCAGTCAAATCAGTCTTGTGGTCTACCAGCAGATTTTGGACATGCTCGAACTGCATGGGGGATACCGTCAGTAATCGCTCCTTGAGAAACGGCAGCACCGATTCGTCATCCGGCAACATCGCCAGTGCCGCATGGAGTTTGGCGTTGGAATTATCGGGCGACTCGGCAATCTCCTTTTGCAAATCGTCCTTGGCCCACTGTCGGTAGTCTGACAGATTCCCGATGATCGTTTTGACCTGCGATGTATCGGCTTGCAGCAGACCTTCGACAAGCCGGGTCGCTTCGGCGTCGTTTTGTTCTTCCTGCTTCTGGGCAACAAGTTCCTGCCGGTTCTTCTCGATACTGCTGCGGATCGTAATACCGCCGAAAACGATTGCAACCAACGCAGCGAGGACGAGTACGGAACGCATCCCATGCACTCTCCCCGCCTTGCCCATCATCTTCCGCTGCGGCTCAGCCCATTTCCTCTTATCCGTCAGCAATCGGATGTTGAGGTTTTCCCACCATGACGGTAGGAAGCGGTTTTCCGGCTTGGCGTTCCACGTCACCGACGTATCGAACAGTTTGAGTTCCGCTCGGCCTCTGCGTGTTTCCTTCTGCTTGCGAGTCAGCCAGTCCCGCAGCGAATGCACCAGATAATCATGCGTCAGTTGAAAATACTTCTGGCCTGATTGCGTCTGTGTTACGGAATCATCATCGGCGTCCTTGCCTTCGGGATCGGTCGGCGTAATCAGCCGGATTTCGCCGTCGAGAATGCGGATCAGATCATCGAAGTCTTTGGGGCGGTTGCCATAACCGCTGGCTTCTAATAACTCCGCATGAGACCGCATATAGCCTTTGATGTCAGTGCCTGAATCGGGAAGTAAGTCTCGCAAGACCCCACGGGCCGCTTTCTGGTGATAGCGGTGTTCGGGTGACGCTGCGGACGAACTGAATGTCTCCTCCAAGAACGTGACACCAACACCTGCTGTGCCGCCGACTTCTTTCAGTGTCGCTGGCGTCCACGTCTTGCCTTTCATCATCTCGGCAAACAACGCCAATCGAACACAAATGACTTTGCCGTCCTCGGCTAGACCAGCCACCGATTTCTTGAGGAAGTCTTTTTGCTCTTTCGTGGTTTCGCTGATGTCGTCGGGTAAAGCACCGAACGCCCGACCGAATGCTGCCAGCACTTTTTGAGCATGACGCTCTGAAAAAAGATCGACGGAGGCTAGGTTTTGATCTTCCAGCAGCCGGACTTCCAATTCCCGCAGGAACCGAGTCACCGCCATCCAGAAATCGTCCCGTACCATCACAATGCACTGCACTCGGCCTCCGTCGCACTGCCGCAGAGCTTGCACTAAATCGGTGTTCTCTTCTTCTTTCTTGGCGTGCAGCCATTGCTCGAACTGGTCGAGAACGATCAGAATTTTTTTACCAACCGGAATGCCTTGCCCTCGCCTGAGTGCTGCCAGTGTGTCCTTGAGATTCAGATTGTCTTCGAGTGCTGGACAGCGTTTTCGCAAGCCATGCAGCAGGCGAGTTTCTGTTTCTTCCGGCGTGGCTTCGATGTAAACCGGAATCACGTCTTCGGAAAGCCGAGGCAACAATCCCGCTTTCACCAACGACGACTTGCCGCAGCCTGATGGTCCGTAGATCAACCCGACCGAGAATGTATTGTCAGGATCGGTTTCCTCGATCCGAGTCTTCCAGAACCGCAGACTGTCGGGCAACCCGTCACGATCTCTTGGCCCCGGCAGTAATTCCAGAAAGAAGTCGGCATCGTGGGCGTCAAAAGACCGCAAACCTTTCGGGACGATCTTGATCGGCTGGCTGTCGGAAGAGCCTAAGTTCATCGAAGCCGAGGAATCAGCAACCGCACCAACGGATGTGGAGGCTTGTGTTGAACTTTGAGTCGAAGAAGCGACTGACGTGATCCCACCCGGCGATGTGCCGCTGTGGATCACGGTTTGCTCGGCCAAGAAGTGTCTTAAGTCTTCGGCCAAGTCATGGGCTGACGAATACCGCTCGCTTGCTCGCTTCGCCATCGCCTTGTGGCAAATGCGTTCCAGTTCCTTTGGCATCTTCTCGTCGTATTGTCGCAGAGGGCGTG
>DAOUPA010000758.1 GCA_030626405.1 Planctomicrobium sp. | reverse complement strand
TCCGCAACAACAAGTGCAAGCGCAACTCACTACGGATGCGATTAGTCTCCCGCCGATTGCCAGAGAAACCAGCGTCATCGACATTCAAGTCGATGCAAAAGGTTTGGTCACACTGAGCGGTTCTGTCGCAACACTTCGCGAACGCAAACTCCTCGAATCCTACGTCCGCATGGAACCAGGAGTCCGCGGCGTCTCGAATAAAATTTCTATCAAGAATTAAGTTTCACCGCACACTTCAAGCATGCAGCGAAACATCTTTGATTCACTCAGGTGCTACCGGTTTCTGAAAGAAACGCAGCACATTGGCAGGGTCGAGCAGAGTCTCTGTCCACGATTTTCGTTCTGACGAAAAATTATTCCAGACCTGACCAACGTACGGTTGATATGTCGAACGTATGACGGTCAAAAATCCTTCTTCACGAAGCATCACCAGAGAATCTTGATAGTGTTGCAGGACGTTCCGTTGTAGCAAGCTCCCGGCAACTTTCACGCCAGTGACCGTTCCCATTGTGATTGTGGATGCTTGCTGAGCTGTGTGCATCGCCACGGCGGTCGCTGCTTCGAAGAGTGAAATGTGCTCTTTCGTCGCCGTCTCCTGAAGCGATTCCCAATACTTACGAACTTCGTGTTCTGGCAAAATTGTTCGCAGGTCCGCTTGAGTCATTGTCTCGCGAGTTTCCTTTACGAAGGCACGCAGTTCATCGACAGACAACGGTGGCTTGTCGAGAGAAGATGCCATGTTTCCGCTTGTACTTTGAATTGCATCGAGGATGTCGTCCACGTTGTGAATTGTCGAAGCCCCATCAATGATCCCCTGCTTCTCCAGTTCAACTGCCAGTTCACGAATGTACGTCGACGATCCATAGGCAACATCACTGACCGCTGCGAGAATCCACATTGGTGAAACATGAAGGGTCGCCAGTCCTGCCATGTCGACAAAGTTACCAATCGCTTTCTTGGCAATATGCTCGCCTGCGTCACTCGCGTCCGCCGATTCCGATTCAAAACCGCCGACCGTATCCGTCAGGAAATTCAATGAGTTGAATATGGCGACTTCATAAGACTTCGAACTTTGAAACGCCTGCGGCACCATCAAGGTCGCGGCTTCTCGCAGAGTCCCAGCAGTCATCCCGACCGCAGACCGCACCGCTCGCTCAGGCAGCGAAATCCCATACAGCAGCGACTTCACAAAACCAGCGTCGTCGACCTTTTCGTCCTTCTCTGGTGCGTTTGACGAATCGGGAGGTAAATTCGCTTCAGTCGCGGCTTCAGCCCACTTACCGCCACACGCCGCGCACTGATGTTTCTGCTGCGGGGAAACTTCCACAAGAGCCATCTCCGCCAGGCAGTCCGGGCACGACAACGGTGTTGTTCCGTCCGGCAGTGGCAGCGTCGATAATTCCGTTTCGACTTCAAGTTCCGAGTCGTGCCGAATGAACTGCCCAGAACATTTCGAGCAAGTGAAAAGAGCTGGTTCTGCTTGATCAGCAGTCAACAAAACCCGACAATTCGGGCACAAAGCCATCGATTTCATCAACACTCTCCAACAAAAGAATTCGCATCCAGCAAACGTACACTGTTAGACAACGTTGCAGCAATCCATGGGGATCAAAAAGATTGGATGAGATGGCGACGATTCAAACTAAGATATCGAGTCATCTCGAACAGTTTAGGCAGCGTGTTCCGTACTCTCTACAAAATCACCGTTTGTTCCCGGTCGAGGCCGATGGAGATGAACTTCCATCACTGAGGACGCTGACCTCAAGAGGACCTTGCTCGTCGTCGTGCTTCCAGTAGGTGTGACGGAGCGGCAGCGAGAATTGTATTCCGTACTCCTCAAATGCACGGAAAATATCAAGGTTAACCTTTTCGCTAAATGCGTAGAAGTCCCACAAATTGGGTGGCGAATACCAGTAGATCACGCGGATATTGAATGAGTCTACGTTGAAATCATTGAAGTAGACGCGCGGCGGGAATTCCGGGTCCATTCCTTCATGGTTTTCGAGTGCGGTTCGAATCGCAATGAC
>DAOUPA010000583.1 GCA_030626405.1 Planctomicrobium sp. | reverse complement strand
AGGAGCGTTTTTCCCGAGTCACGAATTTTCTCCGCGCAGAGTGTGATCCCGGTTGACCACTCTCCTTTCACTTTGAAGAAGCATCAAGCAGCCCGCCGCCAATAGTGTTTCAGTAATCCACCAAGGCGAGTTGAGCAAGCAACATCCTTCAGCTTGATGGTCTGCACTTCTTCCGGTGGTTGTTCCCAGCTAGGCGGTAGGTTTTCTCTCGCCGAGTGACCGCGTTCATTGTTGTACCAGGCCTGCGCTTCGCGGCAGATGTGTTTGAGATGCTTTTCAGAGACCACCACGAACTCATTTAAGACTTCATGCTTCAATGTCTGCACCACTCGTTCCATAGGCGAAAGTTCGAAATTCATTGAAAACGTCACTCTTGATCGATGACGACGCCAAATCGGTAACTGCTGATTTCACTTACAGTTCCAGAATATCAGCGCTCTCTCCGGGGTTCGTACTGTGGTCGTGTACGGGGAGGATCTCGCCAATGAGATATTGAATTCGGGGCATCTCAATGCAGTAAGACTCCGCGAGTTTACTGAAGAGATTTCCAATTTCCTGGGAACGCGAGCATCGTTTCCTTGTTCCTCTTTTGCGAACGTTGATGAATTGGGCTTTCTCGATCCGGTCGAGTTGACGTTCATCTTCCGAACAATCCGAACAAATTGTCGGACAGCTTGGTGCCGATGCCTCGAAGACTTCCTGGGGTAAATACTCAACCGACATGGCATTCTCCTCGGCGGGAATCGTTGCTCGCTCAAGGACGTTGACTGACAGCGAATTCACCGTAACTGGAACGGAAGTTGCGGGGAACCACCCTAACGTGTCACCACCTTTACTAAGGAGCGAAGAGATGGCTATTGTGAGACCGATGACCGCCGTGATTGCAATGATCGGAATGATGAGCTTTGTCCTGTTGGGAGTGGTAGGAAACGACCAAGCGGTAGCAGACGATAAACCAAAGGAGGCACCTGGGAAAAAATACGATGCCTGGATGACGGTGAAGTTGGTCTCGTCACAGCAGGTTCTCGCGCACCTGACAGCAGGCGATTTTAAGAAGATGGGAGAAAGTGCACGGCGGATGCAATTTGTTCATCACCTTGAGCAATGGCTTCGAGACGAAGACTTCAAGAACCAGTCGGGTTACAAGGCTCAACTCCACGCCTTTGAGTTTGCAACGAATGAACTCGTTCGTCACGCAGATGATAAGAATATGGATGGCTCGCTGAAATCTTTTCAGCTGATGACCGAATCGTGTGTCCGTTGCCATCAACTCCTCAGAGATCCGGTGGAGTAAGCGTTCCATGTCCCTCAATTTGAGTGCCGGTCCGAATTTCTTCGGCACGCTCTTCGTCTGCGTTCAGGAGCCAGGTTGATACCACAACACAAGTACCAGTCAGACAGGGCGGTTCTAGAGCTGAAGCTGGCAGATTCCCCGGGGCGAAAGTTCTTGTAATTGACCGATTTCTCGGAGGAAAACTGAGCGAACTCGCACGAGCGCGCGCGTCTATGTCACGCGGTGGATTTGCCTGTCCTTCCACCGAGTCGAGTTGAACAGGCAACATCTTTCAGCTTGATGGTCTGCACTTCTTCGGGGTGGATTCCCCAACTTGGCGGCAGATTCCCTCTCACAGAATGACCGTGTTCGTTGTTGTACCAAGAATGTAGATAATCTGTTCAGTCGTGTAACGTACCTGAGGCATTCCTCTTCTCCTTGTCTAAAACGAAACCAGTATCATAGATGTCTACCAAAAACTGGTATGGTTATTAGAGGGGAAGGGTGAGTGGTCCTGCTTCGGAAAGGTCTCAGCACTTGATTTGAAACTGCCAACCGGATTACCCTACAGGCACGACCCGTGGATGGCGTGAATCGGGCGCGCGTGTTCGCGATGTCGTTTTCACGAAGGACTCTGGATGCCCTCTTCACTACAGACTGATCCATCTTCGATGAATCGCCGGGCCGCCCTTCAAATCGGAGCCGGACTGTTCGGGCTAAATCTGCCTGGTTTTCTAGAAGCGGTTCAGACAGGGGCCGCACAGCGGGACATTTCCTGCCTGTTCCTATTTCTGGCCGGTGGTGCATCTCAATTTGAAACATTCGATCCAAAACCTGACGCTGCGCCGGAAATCCGAGGACTCTGGGATCCCACTTCGACCAGTGTTCCAGGGACATTTATATGTGAGAAGATGCCGCTAATGGCTCGGCGGATGCACAAGGTGGCAATCGTGAGGTCGTGGAAAGGACGCAGCGGATCCCATGCGACCGGGTCTCAACATGTTGCCAGCGGAGCTTTTCCTCCGACAGCTGGCCAGCACGTGCCGAATTTCGGTTGCCTGTTTTCAGCTCTAAAGGGCAATCGGGTGTCCGGCGTCCCGGCACATTTTGGACTTCCCGTTGCGGCCCGTTATACCAAGCCGTCTGGGTACTTGGGGACAGTCGTCGACGCCTATGACATCAAGGGCGACCCGGCTGATCCGGAGCTGAAGTTCGATGGTCCATCGTTACCGAAAGTCCGGTTTGAGGATCGCCAGTCGATGCTGACGCAACTCGACAATCTTTCTCGGTTGGCTGAAACAGGCAGCGGTCCCATCCAGGCTCACGATAAATTTTCAGAAGAAGCAGTTGCTCTACTCACCAGCGGAGCCATGCAAAAAGCCATGGACCTCGATCAGGAGCCGCTGGCTCTTCGTGAGCGGTACGGTGACAACATCTACGGGCAGCGTGTTCTGCTTGGACGTCGCCTTCTCGAAGCCGGAGCCCGGTTCGTGACGATCAATCAAGCCGTCCAGGGTGGGCTCTTTGGTGCCGGTCCGACAAACGGCACGTGGGACAATCATCATCTTCTGTTCAAATCAATGATGTCGTTTGAATCCGAACCGGCCAGCATCCCGGGCAGTTACAAGTGGCATTCGACAAAAGGGCCGGGAAATCTGCCGCAACTCGATATGTCTCTGTCGACGCTACTTGACGATCTGGACGATCGGGGAATGCTCGACACAACATTGGTAGTCGCGATGGGGGAATTCGGACGAACTCCGAGAATCAATAAAGACGGAGGGCGCGATCATTACCCGGGAGCAGGCAGTGTCCTTCTGGCCGGAGCCGACATTGCCGGTGGAACCGTTGTGGGAGCGACTGACCGAATCGGTTCCTCACCGATCACGCAACCATACACTCCGGAGGACTTTGGCGCAACGATATTTCACGCCCTGGGCATTGATCCCCACCGGACTTACTTTCCGAGAATCACTCGACCAACGCCAATTTCCGATGGCGAAGTAATTCGAGAGTTGTTCGCTTGATTTATGAATGAACAGATTCGCGGGGTACAAAAACCTTGTACACCTTTGACCAGGAGAATTTCAGGTCGAAACTCGCAGAGAGAATAGAAACGTTGAACTTTGGAATGACTGATTTTCAGCTATCAACAACGCAAGAGCCATTTTACAGCGTCACGAATTTTCTCTGCACAGAACGCGATCGCAGTTGACTTTCAATATTCAAGTAAAAAAGAGGCCTCAAGCAGCCCGTCGCCAATCGTGTTTTAGGAGTCCACCGAGTCGAGTTGAGCAAGCAACGTCCTTCAGCTTAATGGTCTGCACTTCTTCCGAGTGTTCACTCCAACTCGGTGGCAGATTCTCTCTGGCTGAATGGCCACGCTCGTTGTTGTTCCAAGCCTGTGCTTCTCGGCAGATAGGTGAAAGTTCGAAATTCGCTGAAAACGTCATCCTTGATCGATGACGACTCGAACTCGCTAACGGTCTATTTCAAAGACACTACCGGAATATCAGCGCTCTCTCCGAGGTCCGTATTGTGGTCTTTTGTATGGGGAGGGAATCCTTGTCGAACCGGAAATCACAGTGAGGACAGGCTGAGGAACGTGTTATCCTCAATGCATTTACAATCAATCGCTACCCTTTATTCTGAGGGGAATACGGTGGTTTTCCAAGATGAAGTTT
>DAOUPA010000442.1 GCA_030626405.1 Planctomicrobium sp. | reverse complement strand
CCCAGTCCTCTTCAGCGTATTCGTGCAGCAAGCCAATATGAACGATGCCAGCAGAGTTGACCACAATGTCCAGTCCACCGAACTGCGCGGCTGTTGAATCAATGGATGCCTGTACTTGCTCACTCTGAGAAACATCACATTGCGAAAAGTCCGCTTGGCCTTCGGAGGAAGTAATGTCGCTCACGAGTTGCTGTCCCTCTTTGAGGCGGACATCGGCGATCATCACCGAAGCACCTTCGGCGACGAACAATTTCGCCGTCGCCGCACCAATGCCTGATGCGGCTCCGCTGATCCACGCGACTTTCCCGGCGAGTCTTCCACTCATCCCAAATCCTCCTGCGCGATTCCCGTGACTCGTGACCACTTCGTGCGAAATTCCTCTCTCTCAAAGAGGACAGGGTTGAGAACTCCACAGGGGCGATTACCGAGCGACAGGTCCAACATGCTTTGACAGGCGGTACGACCGATGTCTCGGAATAATTCGTCTGTCCATGCAATTGAATGCGGGGCCAAGATGACGTTGTCGAGTTCACGAAATCGATGCGGTGTCGTGACCGGTTCTTCTTCGAAGCAGTCGAGCGCTGCGCCGGCGATGCGATGGTTTTTGAGAGCGTCAAATAACGCGTCTTCATCCACAATGCCGCCGCGTGCGGTGTTTAGCAAGTATGCATCGCGTTTCATCTGTTGAAGTTCTGCGGCGCCGATTAAGCCTTTCGTTTGTTCCGTTAAAGGACAATGGATCGAGACGAAGTCAGCCGTAGAAAGCAATTCGTCCAGCTCGACAGATCGAACGCCATGTTCTTCGAGAAGTTCCGCATGCACAAACGGGTCAAAGACAATCGGTTGTTGCATCCCAAATCCCTGCAATAGCGAAACCAGCGTTCGTCCGATGCCACCAAGACCGATTACGCCGAGTGTTCGGTCTCTCAACTCGCAGCCCATGAATTGCGTGCGGTCATTCCACTGCCCGGTGCGAACCAGTCGGTCCTTCACGAGCATGTGATGCGTCAAGGCGATCATCCAGCCGATAGTCGCTTCCGCCACGGGACGATCAACGGCACCAGCGGTGATCATTGCCAGCACGTTATTTTCAGTGCAGGCATCGATGTCAACAGAATCGTAGCCGACTCCAAATCGCCCGATTGCGAGGAGGTCTTCGCAATCGGCGAGGGAATTCGCTGTCACACTTGGACTTAACACGATGACGCCGTTGCAGTTTGCAAGTTGGTCCGGTGTGATTTCCGGTCGATGTTCGGCAAACTTTGAAACTTGAATGTTGTTGTGATCGCTGAAGAGTCCAAGACCCAGGTCAGCGAACTTCGGTTCCCCGGCATCGTCGTAAAAGTCTGCTGTCTGGGCGATTCGAAATGGAGGCCGTGGTGGATTACTCATGGCTCTGGCTCCCTGATTTGCTGCTTGAATCGACGTAGCTCTCCTCGATGACAATCCGTTCAGGCATGGGGCCGGCATACACCCAAATCATGTCCATCGTTGCCTCAGACTCATTCACGAAGTAGTGGACGCGACCGCGTGGGATCATCGCCGTTGTGCAGTTCGCCAAAGAATACGGACGTCCTTCAACGAGACAACTCGCGGCTCCATCGATGATGCAGATCGACTCGTCAAAGTCATGCAAATGCGATGGGAGTCTCCCACCAGGTTGAAATCTTCCGAAGCCGCCGCTCATTTCGATGCCTGGAACAAGTTCGTCGTTGAAGAAATCTATGAACTCCGCTCCAGGGCCGACTCCGAAAGTGCGTTTGGCTGTTTGGAATCGAGTGACACGTTCGTAACCAGAAACTCCATCGGAATCGTCAGGCATTTGAACAGGAGTGAAATCCTGTGTGATTAGTTCACGAGTCGGGCTACTCATTCCAAACGCATTATGCAGTCGTGCGATGTTTTCAAGATCAGGATTCCGAGTCGCGTGTGGCAGCCAGCGCGGAATGACGATGTTGTCCAATGGTTTGAGATGGTAGACGCGGCCTTCGACTATGAATTCCACTTCACCTTCAAGAACTGTAATAGCTTCACTGCATGGGTGAGTGTGGCAGTCGAGAAAGGCTCCCGGTTGTAAAGTCGCAATGCCTGTCGTCAGATTGCGAGATGTGTTGAACTCACCCGCTAGCGCGGTGAAGTCGACACCACTTTGAATTTCGATGGTCGGGCCGTCTCCAAGATTTGTGATGACTTCATCACGATCTGGCTGCATGTATTTAGGAGGTTGCGGCAGTGGCTCTCGAACGACTTTCCCGTCAGCCGAATCAAGGCTGGTCGCTGGCATGCGGTCGCTGTTCACTGCCTGAAGAGATTGATGCATTGACCGCAACAAGAGTCCCGTATCCGCACCTAAGCCGAGCATTCGAAATCCCTGATCGTGCCGTTGCTGTAAGTCTTTAATACTGGTTGTAATCAGACCACAGTGTTTGCCGGAAGTAGTAATTGTCTCTTTCATTTCGAGGATCTGTTCGGCGACTCCTGGTCCTTCCCATTGTCCGCGAAAGCCTGCGGTCGATGAAAAATCGGCAGGGCCAAAGAAGAAGACGTCGATGCCATCTACCTTGCACATTTCAGAAATGTGAGGGGTCGCAGAAACACTTTCGATGACCGGCACGACCATCACATGACCATTTGCTTCCGCCGCATGTTCTGCAAAGCATTGCCCCCAGACGGTTGCTCGCTCACCACCAATTCCACGACGGCCCTCTGGCGGGTAGTGGCAATCGCGGAGGGTCTCTTCAATCTGCTCGGCGGTCTCGACCCAGGGAATGACAACTCCATCCGCACCGATATCAAGTGCCCGCTTCGTGAGTGTCGTGCTGCGCTCCGCCAACCTGACGAGAACAACAGTGTCACTGCGAAGTCCAGCCCGGATATGCTCGTTGATTTCTTTCCAATCGAGGTGACCATGCTCTGCGTCGATGACAACCCAGTCCAGACCGAGAGCGACTGCCATCTCTGTGATTGTTGCTGATTCCAGCGTGACCCAGAGCCCGTGGACGGAGTCGTTGCGTGCAAGTTTGTCGCGAAATCTCGCCAGCGCTTGAGTTTTCATTTGTTTCCTTCAATAAACTACTGATTGCAAACTGATCCACCAGTGATTATCATTGTGCATCAGTCTGCCTAATGCTGTAGGTGACGTCAAGCAGGTCACGAAAATTCAATTGAAAGAACAACGAAAGTGTCAACGACATCTTCTCAAAATGCGATGCCTGAGCTTGTCGACTCGCTGGGGCGTTTCATTGCGGAACAGAACCTTCAGCCGGGGGATCGCCTGCCATCGATTCGTGATCTGGCAACGCAGTTTGGCGTGAAGACAGGGCTTGTGCGTGACGCGTTGTTGGACGCGCAAGGCCGAGGACTTGTGAAGGTCTTGCCGCGTGCCGGCGCATTTGTTGGAGCGGTTGAAGAAATGTCTCAGCCAGCAACGTCGGCTGAACGACTCGGATCGCGATTGCGTGAATTGCTCGCCGCTCAAAACCAGAATTTATTCCACCTTCTTGATGCTCGCGAGACATTGGAGATGGAGTTAATCTCGCAAGCGGCTCGCAAGCGCGAGCTGCAGGATTTATTTCCGCTACGCCGCATCCTGGAAGAGATGGCAACGATTCCACCGAAGCTGCGCGGAGAACAATACGTCCGGCTCGACATCGATTTCCATCTGGAGATCGCTCGACTCTCCGGCAATGCAGTGATGGCTGCGATGCTCTGGACATTGATGGAAGAGCTAGAGCCCCACCTCTTGTCTCTTCAATGGTCTTCCGAACGACACGCCCGCACGGACGAGTCGCACGCAAGGCTCTACTCAACGCTCGTCGCGGGCGACGTTTCTGCCGCTCAAATTGAAACACGAACGCATTTACAAGACGCCTACCAAACTCTGCTCAACCAAATCCGTCAGCCTCCAAGGTTAACCCCTGAAGTGGACTCTTGAGTGAGTAAGTAGACTGTTTACTCACTTGGGCTCAATGACGGGTGTAGAAAACGCTCTTCACGAACGCATGCTTCATCATCGTCATCGCAGGGACATTCGAGGATATGACGAATGATCAGACTCAATCTGTTGAAAGAATGGTCGATCCAAAAAGTCAACGCTCAGTGTGGATCATCACTGGGTATGTATGGCCCATCATGGAAACATGTCATTCCAATCTCACCCAGGACACAGCGCCAGCGCTGTTGCACTTCGAAGATGGTCAGACTCAGCAGTGGCTGCTCATTCGCATGGAAGATCCTGAAGGAGGAGTGCAGTAACACTTTGTCCGTCATGTCAGGTCATCAAGTGCGAATGAAATCACGCAGGAAACTGCCTGCGGGCTTGCGTTTGCACCTGATCTGACGAACAATCAAAAGAACTGTAGAGAATTTCACTTCGAGGATATTTACACCTGATCGAAGTTCTGTTGTGGATCGACGGAACTCATACTTCAACAAAGAGAAGGCATCGTCATGACTCGCTTACTATTGACAGTCGCCATTCTAGGCTCACTGACGCAACTCGTCGACGCACAGGTGATCGCTCACCGACCAGCAGCGATTTACCATTCTCGACACGCACATTACCCAGTCGGCGGAGCATACTATGCTCCGTCCTCTTATTATTCATCATCGATGTACAGCCAGTCACACTCCGGTGATTGCTGTGGAACAGAAGGTTACTCTGATTACGGCGACTCATCGTCATATGGGTATCACGGTCGTCACTCCGGATATGGATATGGATTTCGAGGATATCGAAGAGTTCCAGTAGGACGTCGAGTCCTAAGACGAAACGTCTACCGAGCGTGGTAAAGTCAGCAGGTCAATCCTCATTTAAGCAGTCAGAAATGTGGCGACATCTCGAAATTCTGCGACAACAGAATTCATTTGAAATAGTCAGACATTCATTCGAAGCCGTTCGGCACCTTACATCTCTTGGAGAAAACCATGACGAAATCTATTCGTTCCAATTTAATTAGAGCCACCTTGTTTTCCATCGGGCTGATCGCCTGTGCGACCAGTTCCGCATCGGCTTTTGAAAAGCTCGACCGCACAACGCTACCGATCCAGGAGCCCAAACCCGCTACTTATAGTGAGCTTGATGTACGAAACGTCGAGGCACCGCCGCGGTTTGAGGTCAAAGCCCCCAAGAAAGCGCCCAATATCGTGATCGTTTTGATCGACGATGTCGGCTTCGGTGCAACCAGTACGTTTGGCGGACCAATCCAGACACCGACGCTTGATCGGCTTGCGCGTAACGGCCTGCGATTCAACAACTTTCATACCACGGCTCTCTGCTCGCCGACTCGAATGTGTATCAAGACCGGTCGTAATCACCACACATGCAACACGGGGTCGATTATGGAGACCGCGACGGCATTTCCCGGCAATACCGGGCAGCTTCCCAATAGCGTGGCGCCATTGGCGGAGATGCTCAGGCTTAATGGCTACAGCACCGGCGCGTTTGGTAAGTGGCACGAAACGGCTGTCTGGGAGACCAGCGTGTCGGGCCCCTTTGATCGTTGGCCAACCCATCAGGGTTTTGACAAATTCTACGGCTTCATTGGTGGCGAAACAGATCAATGGTACCCACTCGTCTATGACGGAGTCACCAAAGTGAATCCGCCGAAAACAGAAGGCTATCACTTCACAGTCGATATGACGAATCAGGCGATCAATTGGGTCAAGGCACAACAGTCGATG
>DAOUPA010000780.1 GCA_030626405.1 Planctomicrobium sp. | reverse complement strand
GAAGCCTGTGGCAATTGAGTTGGTCTGTTTTTTGACTTTCAAGGCATTGACGAATTCTTCTCGGTTCACGAAATAGTAGACGCGGTGACGATTTTGAAGTGCTCTTCTTGAAGTCGCCGATCCATTGAAGAGTTTTTGCATTTGTTGTGGCGTGCTAAAGAATGCGGCGTACTCTCTCATAAAGAACCTGTGAAACGTTTCCAGTTGCCGTCCGATTTCGACTCCTTTTTCCAATGAGTGGTTCGTTTTGATTGAGAAGTGTTCCGTTTCGATTTCCCAGCCATTTCGGAAATCGCTGCGCTGCGTTGCTTCCTTCTCGACAGACATCCAGTGTCCGTTGAAGTTCCTCTCGCCGGATTCGTATCGAGCGACATTCCTGGCAGGGATCCAGCCATACTCTGCATGGTCAATAAACTTGCGGATTCGCATTGTACGCGAGAAGTGAGTTGTCCACTCTGTGTCGTAGCGAACATACCCGAGTAATTTTCGGCCTTGCTTATGATCGGGTGAGTGGTAAACGAGTTCGCGGATGAGACGGTAAGCGAAGCTGGCATGATGTTGTTTAATCGCCCTGAGTGCCAATCGATAAAGTTGAATTGCATAATCTTCCTCCAGTTTCAACAACTTCGTCCGCCACTGCGCTTCCACAGGTGCCATGTGCTTTGGTAATTCGGGCAAGACGTGAGTTGGCAATTGATCGTAATCGATCACTCCTTGATCAGCAGGCATCGCTCGCTTGCGGATTCTCTCTGCGTCGGTGAAGAAACTGTTCGTCTCACAAAAGTCTGCCAGATCATTCATGTCTTTTGCGAACTGTGAATGGACTGAGGCGTGTTGATCGCTGAGTAGCCGAAGACTCGGGTTCTCAGTTTTCGCATTGGAAGTTGCAACTGTGCAAAATGCGATCAGGATTACTGCTGTGACTCGCATGCGAAGTGTGATAATTGTCATAACCCGATTTTACTCCACATGGTCATTTACGAAAAGATGACTCTTTGCATCTGTTGGCCCCTGTTACAAACGGGGAAGATAGAGTTCTTATGCAAGCAAAAACCCCTTGGAAATGCAGCAAATCGAACGAAATTGCAATGGTCGCATTCACTGGCAAGCGAGACATTTTGGCGAACACCTTGGAACGGACAGGGACCGGTTCTCTGTTGTCGGCCACAATTGGGCAGTGGAATGGTCTGGTCGTGTTCAATTACCACCGAATTGGTGACCCGGCTGAAACGCTGCTGGACCATGCGCTGTTCAGTGCTACCGAAGCGGAGTTTGATCGGCAGGTTCGATTCCTCAAGCGAAATTTTGACGTCATTGGCGTTGCCGATCTCCCTAGGGTTCTGCATGATCCGACCGCCCGAGCTGTCATGATCACCTTTGATGACGGGTACATTGACAACTACGAAATCGCGTTTCCGATTCTTCAGCAGCACAATGCGTCAGCTCTCTTTTTTATCGCCAGTGGCTATCTCGACGATCACCCTGTCGCGTGGTGGGATGAAGTTGCCTGGATGGTTCGTTCAAGCGGACTTCAGCAGTTGCGCTGGGAGAAACGCTTTTCGCAGCCGCTTTCATT
>DAOUPA010000772.1 GCA_030626405.1 Planctomicrobium sp. | reverse complement strand
GTTGCCCCACCCACGAGTTGTCGTAAATTTGTTCGAACCGTCACACGCGCTCTGGCTTTCAGTTGAATCCCGTCTTTCGCAACCCCATCAAGCGTCAAACGACCATGGCGAGGGTCAGGGCAATCAATCACTTTCGGATCAACACTCGTGCGGACCGCTTCCAAAACGTCACGACCGGCTAGGTCAATTGCTGATGCTGTATCCCAATCGAGATCAATGTTCGCCCGGTGAGCCGCGATCAAAGACCTGACAACACGCTGGATATTCCCACCAGCAAGGTAGTGAGCCTCAAAAGCACGTGTCGGGATATGAGGTAACCCTGCTTGAACAGAGCTGATTTTTGCATCAACGATCGCGTTGGGATTCACCTTCCGAAGCGACATAAACACCAAGGTAAATGGATCAATTTTCGCGCGTGTCACAAACGCCCGTACCCAAAGATTGAAGTACTTCCCAAGCAGAAACACCATGATCAATCCGAGAACGACAACGAAAAAGATGCCGATCATAATCGCGAGCGCCCTCGGATCGAGACCGTCATCCTGCGCTAGAATAAATGGTAGATCAACTTCGAGAAGTTTCACGGACTCTCTCCCTACATCGCAAATTGTAATATTGAGACCTTCTTGGTCCTCAAATTGTAAGACTGGCAACCAAAATTGCAATTCAAGTGGTCATAGACATCAAAACTTACCAATCTTTTCCGACTTCATTCCTGGAACGGAAGAATCCACCAAATGGGTCAAAAAACATCTAAATAATAGTGGAACTCCACTCAGAACACGGGAACCATCGTCCTCGACAAATACTCCCACTAAAGAAAAGTAGCACAATTGGGCACACTCAGGAATCAATGGAAAATTGTTGGTCCCTCGATCTTGTAAAAATGTTGTCAAACGTCATTGACCGGGGTTGTGAGCTCCACTTGATTTCAAAGAGGATCAAAGTGAGTGAGGGTGAGGTGGAATTGTCTCAGAAGCGAATCACGCCCTGAATACTTCTGAATCAACATCGATATAATTCAAATCAGGATGAGTCAGATGAACCGATATCTTGGAATGGTAATTTGTGGCCTGACGGCAATGATTTGGCTCCGCTCTCTCGATGCGAAGACTCCGGTAAGTGAGGATTCGAGATCATTGGTGACTTCCGACTTGAAGAGTACGGAAACCGCCGGGCAACAGACTCTCATCGTCGACGCACAAGAGCACTGCATCTTTTTCAACGAAATGCAGCGACCGACAGAAAAAGCAGCCAAGCTGAAACTCTTGCCGAATCGACACTACACGGTGACCGCATCCGGCAAAGCGTTCCTTTCTCAACAACGTGGTCCTAAGGCGGATCCGTTTCCAGGCGTGGTCATCTTTTATAGCTCGAATGAAGAAGATGGCTTCGCAACGAAAAGTCAGGTACTTGCGCCAGGTGAAACCCTTTCGTTCACGACACCCAGAAAGCATCCGAAAGACATCTTTCTCTCCGCATTTTTCATTGACTATTGGCCGAAAACGAAAAATCGCGGGCAATATGAGCTTGCAATTGCTGAACTGTCAGCAGAGCGTGGGCCCGAAGCAGAGAAACGTCGCGATACTTCAGACCTTCTCAACATTACATTCGCCTACGATTCTGGCAAAGGGAACTACGATGGTGTGGTCGGCTCGGCGAATGACCGCGCGAATGATCACTGGAACTTTGTCAATTACGGTCAACGCACGATCAACAACATACGTTTCGCAGACAGTTCTTCATCGGATAT
>DAOUPA010000008.1 GCA_030626405.1 Planctomicrobium sp. | reverse complement strand
TTGAGTGTACGGCAAACCGTTTTCTCTCTAAGACATCTTTGAAAAACGTTTTAGAACTGTCCGATCACTTCGCCACCGTTGCGGGTTCCCAATGCTCGCCAGACTCCTTTGTCGAGACTCTCGGAAATCGAACGGATTGAGCCATCCGCCAGACCGACGTTGACGAGGCCATCGTGGTAGCTGCGAGACGTGATGATCGCGTAGCTGGGGCTTCCATTGACGCCGTTCTTCCCTTCCTGCCAGGAGTTGTAGTCGCACTCGTCAAAGATATTCGAGCCATCACTGCAACTGACCTGACTGTTCGGTGGCATTGTTGTCGTGAAGCCATGATGATGCACGCGACCATCAGGCCATTCGGTATGCCCGGTATTCTTAAATTGCACACCACTGGCGACAATGACTTCTGCCTCAGTCACACTTGAAGGAGCAGTGGTCGTTGATGGCCCACCGTTGCGGCGATACGGAGTCCAGGCTTTCACTTCCGCAACCAGCAACGTGTTGCTGGTTCCATCGGTAAAGGCTGCCATACGCAGTTTCGCATTCGGATAGAACGCTCCGTCACCACCTCTTCCAGTGATCGGATCGAAGACAAACCACGTTCCAAAGTTGAAGCCATAAGTTGTCGGGTACAGCACCGGACGTCCTTTGCCGGGGTTTCGAGATTCATCGCTGCGCGGATCACTTGGACAAGCGTAGATTGGTATCTTCAAACCATCAATCGCCTGTTGAAAATCCCAGGCGATCGTCAAGTCGACGGAATTGTACAAATTCGCCTGATCAAGGAATGGCAAAATCCGACCATGCACTCCCCACGACCCATTATTGCCAGTCGCCGTGATCTCCGTATCAATACAAGCACTTGGTGGCAGAACCGTGGCAACATCAACATAGTTATGAATCGCCAGCGCAATTTGTTTGAGATGATTCTTACACTGCGTGCGCCGAGCCGCTTCCCGCGCCTGCTGCACAGCCGGTAACAGCAAGGCAACAAGGATCGCAATAATCGCAATCACGACCAGAAGTTCAATCAGCGTGAAGCCCCGATGGTGCTTCGATTGAGATGTTGTCGTCATCAGTCTTTCAGTTTTACTGGTTCGCACAGCCGATTTTTATCGTTCGCCGCTCTCCCGCAGTCCTTGCAAATATGAGTCGCATTCCGGACATAAATCGCAAACGCTTGCGGGTCGTTTTTAATCTTTTTCGTCAGGTCACAAAGTGGTTTCGTCATACGAGCGGCTTGGTTATTCCGACAGAAGCGAACGTCTTAATGCTTTTGATGTTTTTTAATCACGAGAGGTGATCTCTAGATTGTCGCTGATTAATCGAGTCTGTAAAGCATGGAAATCGACCGTCATTCATGCCGGGTGCTCAGATTGAATTGGGGATTCGTTGACAGGTTGAGCCGATTCAATCTTTGGTTTTCATCATAAATTGGGTGCCATGTACTCTGTGAGACGTGGGGGACGGAGGTTTAGTGCTGATTGACCTCCGGCAGTCTTCGACAAAATCACCTTCTGGTTAAACTTCACTGCTGGGCAAGCCAGCAGTGGCACACGGGACTTGGTGTTTTTTAATTCGAATTCACCTCATCCGCCATTTCTCTTAGGACTTCGGCGATGACTTGGCAGCCTTGAGTGACGTCTTCTTCAGTAACGTTCAGGGCTGGGAGCAGGCGGACGACGGTGTCGTGGGTGGCGTTGAGGAGGAGGCCGCGGTCCATTGCTTTTTGAACCGCTGGCATCGCGTTGATGCTCAGGTCAACACCGATCATTGCGCCGCAGACTCGGACTTCTTCGATGATTGGGAGTTCCTCTTTAAGCTGAGTGAAGAAGTCTTCGAAGCGGCTCGACATCTGCTGGCAGTTCTCAAGCAGGTTCTCGGCTTCAATCGTCTCGACGGTCGCCAGACCAGCGACCATGGCAATCGGGTTTCCGCCGAAAGTGCTGGCGTGCATGCCTGGTCGCAGAGACGGGGCGACTTCGTCTTTCGCAATGATTGCACCACAGGCAATTCCGGCGGCGATGCCTTTTGCCATCGTCATAATATCCGGCTGCACTCCGAATGTTTGATACGCGAACCATTCCCCGGTTCGCCCCATGCCGGTCTGGACTTCATCGAAGATCAGAACCATATCGTTCTCATCGCAAATCTCTCGCAGACCTTGCAGGAAGCCGTCTGCTGGAGTGTTGACACCACCTTCTCCTTGAACTGGTTCAATGAGAATTGCGGCGGTTTCGTTATCGACAAGTTGTCGAACGGCTTCTAGATCGTTGTGCGGAGCGTAGGTAAAGCCTGCGACCATCGGGCCAATGCCTTCATGGTATTTCGGTTGAGCCGTCGCGGTGACCGCTCCGTAAGTTCGTCCGTGAAAACCGTTTTCGAACGTGATGATTTTGTACTTCTCTTTCGCCGTGTGCAGCCTTGCGAGCTTGATCGCCCCTTCAATCGCTTCGGCGCCGCTGTTGCAGAAGAACGCTTTGCCGAACGACCGCGTGCAGAGCGCTTCGGCAAACTCTCCTTGCGGTTCCGTGTACCATGTGTTCGGCACGTGAATCAGTTTCGCGACTTGTTCCTGGACCGCTTCAATCACTCGCTGCGGTGAATACCCGAGAATGTTGCATCCCCAACCAGGGAACAGGTCGAGATATTCTTTCCCTTCCGCATCGAAAACGTGGCTCCCTTCGCCGCGAACCAGACTAATCGGGTATCGCCCGTAATTCGGGATGACGTACTTGTCGAACAGGGAGATGGTGTCTTGACTGGATCGTGTGGCGTTGGACATGGAGAGGGGCTAGGGTTGAGGGACTAGGGGCCAGGGAAAGCAATTCGCTTCATCGTGGAAATTTAATGGGTGATCAATGAATTCACCACGGAGACACAGAGGCACGGAGAAAAATGGAAAGTGTTTCGTTACTGATTCCCAGATTCAAAGTGTTTTTTGAGACAGTGACTTGTCTATGGAATGGAAGACTCCATGAGTTTTCCTTCTTTTATTACCTACGAAAACTTCTAACAAGAGCACGGGATTTTATTCTATTTTCTTTCTCTGTGTCTCCCTGCCTCCGTGGTAAATCATCCTGCTTTCTCATGAAAAAGAAGGAAGACCTGGGAATTACGGCACGATTTCGGTGCCGATGCCTTTGTTGGAGTAGATTTCGAGGAGCAATGAGTGCGAGATGTTGGCGTCGATGATGTGGATTTTGCCAACGCCGACTTCGAGGGCTTCCAGGGCTGCTTCAACTTTCGGAACCATGCCGGTTGCGATGGTGCCGTCGGCGATCAATTCTCGGCAGCGGCGGACGGTCAAGTGCGGGACAAGCGTCGACGGATCATCTTTGTCGAGAAAGATCCCTGGAACGTCGCTGAGAAAGACGAGCTTTTCAGCATCGAGAAGCTTGGCGACTGCTGCCGCAGCTGTGTCCGCATTAACATTGAGTGGCTGACCATCTGTATCTAGAGCAATGGAGGGAAGAACCGGAATCACGCCGCCACGACACGTCGCGTGCAAAAGCTCATCACGTATGCCGGTCACGTACCCGACACGCCCCAGGTCGACAGGTTCGCCATTTTCATCTTGAAGCTGTAACTGCTCTGCCAGCAGGACGTTTTCAGTATTCAAATGCAGTCCGACGGAGCGACCGCCGAGCGTTTTAATTTGGTCAACGAGCGAATCGCAGATCTCTTCGCTGAGAACTTGCGTCGCGATCTTCAATGTTTTTTCGTCGGTGTAGCGGCGTCCCTGAACGAATCGCGGCTCAATTCCTGCTTTCGCCATACCACGACTGATCGACTTGCCACCTCCATGGATCAGAATTGGTCGCATTCCGACCGCTTCCATAAAGACGACATCCGCCAGACAGCGGCGGACCGCTTCCGGCTCGTCCAGTGCACTTCCACCGAGTTTCACGACGATGTACCGGTCGCGAAACTTTCGAATCCACTCAAGTGCCTCGACGAGCACTTTGACCTTGGTAATTGCTTCATCCACAGGGGAGAGTCCCATCCCGAAAACTGAAAAACGGCGATGATATTTGGTCCAGAGGCCAGGGTCTAGTGTTGAGTGAAGGAGAACCGCGATCTGTGCAGAGAACAAATTGCCGCACACCGGAAGTGTGCGGCAAAACGTACATCTGAAAGGTTCTTTTAAGAGACTTCAAACTTACTTCTTCTGCGGGACAGAGAAGAACCCGCCGCCGAAACCGCCACCTTGTTGGCCGCCTTTCCGTTGGCCTCCCTGCATTCCGCCACCGCCGTAACCACCTCCTCCCCCGTAAGGCGTGTAATCGATCGGAGTTCCGTCCGCAGAGAAGAGGGGTAAGTCCCCATTTTCGATCCGACTGATCACTTCTTGAATTTCTTTATGTTTCCTTCGGCGGTGAGTGATAATCATCGTCGCTTGCGGGACGACCATCACGGTTGCGCTCGACTGCTTGCCTCCAACAACCACATTCCCCTTTGCGTCGCGAACAACTGAACGAGAAGGAAATATCTGAATCTTGCCGAGGTCTTTTGCGTCTTCGGCTTTCTTGTCTTCTTTGGAGTCGGGGATCAAATCCCAAAGCCCCGCTGACAAGCTCTTGGCGATTTCGGTATCAACTTTATAGAAATGCGTGATCACTTCTTCGTCGTTGACTTGATCTCCACGAATACGTGGTTTCGAGTTTCTCAATGCTTCACGATATCGTTCGAGAAGAGTCCGCACTTCTGTCAAAACATCCTCTGTTTGACGGACGACCATAATGCCTGGTTTGGGGGAAAGAATTGTTCCCCCTTCAGAGTCGATATTGAACCAGGGACCGGAAGTTTGTTCCAGCATGGCGCTGATCAGAGCATCTGCTTCGGACTCATCACGGCAAAGATCACGGACATCATAGACCGCTGCTTGTAAAAGTTCGGAGGCTTTGATTTCCGTTGTGACCAAGAGGACGCCATTGTCGGTTACCGTCGTCAGCCCCATTTTCGAAAAGAGCAATTCGAGTACGGTCTGTAGTTTTCGGTCAAGCAGAACCAGGGAAACGGTATCACGGCGACTGATACCTTCGTTGCTGAGTTCAGACAGGTCTAATCGAACGTCCAAACCTGTTTGCTCCGAAAGAACAGAAGCAACACGAAATAACGATTCTTTTTCGAATTTCACCGAGATCTTGTCTTGGAGACGTTCCCGGATTTGCAGATGGACAGGCGGTGCGAGAGTGAAAGTTTCACGACCATGTTTTCTCAAGGCATTTAGAAGTCCAGCGATCTCCATGTGGACTCCGTTCGTCTGCCTGACGAAGAGGACGTCGCCCAAAAGTTGAATGTCTCCCCCGGCCTGATCGATATCCATCCAGGGACCGCTGGTGACATCCTGGATTGCTTCAATTATAGCATCCCCATCAAATCCATCGTCGAGCATATCACCGACGGTGTACGTTTTGGTTCCTAACTGTTCCTGGAGAGCGATTTCAGTCGTGATTCGAATCACTTCATCCCGAACCTCCCAACCTAACGCGAACGATTCCAGGCGGTTCAGCAAAAAATAAATCGGTGCATCATTGAGTCGGTCGGAGTATTCGTCATTGAGCGAAATCCCTTCGTTCTTAAGCTCTGCTGTATCAAAGACGACCGGCAGAACGGTTTCTTTTTCGAGCCACACGCCCAATTCAGCAAGCGATGCTTCTTTGAATTCAACGGTCGCTTTCTGCCCCAGTTTGGGATGAACCAGTGTTGCCGGGTCGACCGTTTTCGGCTCCTCTGGAATGACCGGCACCTTGGGAGACTCTGGTTTTGCCTCTTGTGCTGTGAGACTAGAGTTCAGGCAGGAAACAAGACTCAGTATGAGCAGGAACCGTGTAGTGACTCTATCGAGAGACGCATACGACATAACATTCAATCCCGATTTCGAAACAAGGCGTTTAACAGCACAGAGCTTTCATCATAAACGAGGGCTGAGTCCAAAATCTCCCCGAATTTTGTGACAAATTGAAATTCCATGAGAACTGCTCTCGTCGTTTCACAGGCAGAAATCGAATCTGTTGCTCTTCCGGCGGCTAGCACCGTCGGCTCATTTTTCCTTTGAGCCGAAGGCGATAGCATCGGGCAGTATGGCTTCGTCGCCGCCATCATTCATCCTCTGGACTCTCAATCAGTGTAAACTTCAACGAGACAGAGTTAATACAATATCGTTGACCGGTCGGGGTTGTGGGGGCGTCGTTGAAGATGTGGCCGAGGTGGGAATCGCAGCGGGAGCATGTCACTTCGACGCGCTTCATACCGTGTGTTTCATCGGAGGTGAGAGTGACTCGGTCTTCTGCCTTGGCGGCGTAGAACGCAGGCCAGCCACAACCGGAGTTGAACTTTGTTTGCGACTCAAAGAGTTCTTGCCCGCAGGCGGCACACGAATAGAAACCTGCTGCGAACTGTTCATCGAACTCGTTGGTAAATGGACGTTCGGTCCCTTTGCAGCGTAGAACGTAATACTGCTCAGGCGAAAGCTGCTGCTTCCATTCCTCTTCTGTGTGTGAGATTTTTTCTGTCATGGCGAATGTTTTTCTTCGAGCAAGAGAGATGAGAGAATGTCCAGTGGTATCTGAGAATTTGGGGAAGATAGAAATTGGAGTCAGAGTTCTTGAACGATTCGATTACGTATTCTCAACAACTCAACGGCTCATTGTCGACTGTTCCGACGAGTCGAATTTCTTGTAGCAACTTCAAGAGCGTGACAATAAGCACAAAATCAATGGGCGATTTTGCCCAAGAATACAACAGAATTGCCTATCGTCCTCTCAGCCGTACTTCGAAATTAAGCTCATTGAATTCTCTGAAAAAGTGACAATCGCAGGGAACTGTGAGAAATATCATAGATTTCAGAGTGGGATGACGGGAAAACACCGTAAGTGATTATTTTCTACCGCGTGTTGGTACGACGTATGCTCTTGAGTCAATTTGTTCAGCAACAGGTCACTCGCGGGTTCTGTTGTGATCTGAATTTGAAACCAATGGAGGAGTTCCAATGATTGCTGCATCTAATTCTCAATTGTCGACCAATGATCTTGTTTCACGTGTCAAACATTCTCTAGCGAAGTTAAGTTATCGCCAGCTCGACGGAGTTGATTGTACCGTCGAAAGTGACGACCGCGTCACGCTTAGCGGAAGGCTGCGGTCGTATTACCTCAAGCAAATCGCTCAGACGATTGCAATTAAAGTTCCTGGTGTGAAAAGTGTGACGAACGAGATTACGGTTAAGGAATAGAAGGTCTCATGCCCCTTCTTCCTCTCTGATCGCGTGTGGGTTAGGCTTCTCTCGTTTCTACCTTTCCGTTCGTGTTACACAGAGAGTTCCCTATGTCCATGGCAGTTATCCGTGAAGAAACTTCAGCAGATGTTTTGTCAATTCGTGAAGTGACCACCGCTGCTTTTGCTTCAAGCAAATATGGAGACAACGGGGAAGCGGGCATCATTGAGCAGTTGCGTGAAGACAACGTCAACATTTTATCGTTTGTTGCTGAAATTGACGGGGAGGTCGTCGGGCACGTCTTGCTTTCACCAGTTTCGTTAACAACTGAGTCCGGCATCAACTCTTCAATCGGGTTGGGACTTGCTCCGGTTTCGGTTCTTCCAGATCATCAAGGGAAAGGAATCGGTTCGCAGTTAATTCAAGCTGCGATTGCACGAGCGACGGACCTTGGTGCGACGCTGATTGTCGTTCTTGGAGATCCTGCATTCTACGCCAAACGGGGTTTCCAGGACGCATCCGACGTTGGCTTGCGCTGCGAATTCCCAGGGATTCCTGAAGGAGCGTTCCGCGTCTGCATTCTGGATGAGTTGCAACCAGTTGCAGGAGGGGTGGTCAAATACTGCCCGCAGTTTTCAGTGTGATCCAAGTCTCGTTCTGGGAAAGCTCAGTTCGACTGCAATTCAGATAGTTTCAAGGCTTGTTCGATTTGCAACTCACCGCTGGAGTCACGGATCTCAATCTGAATCACTGGATCTGATTTGTTCCAATCGATATTGATGAGGCCGTAGTTTTCCTTGTGGTAGGTTTTGGAGTTCGCACGGAATCGATTTTCCGTCGGTGTACCACGTGGGTGAATTTGGTTGAAACTACTCGAAGTGAAATCATAGATCGGATATTCGAGGTCTTTCTCGACTTTCGAATACTCCGACCAATGTCGATCACCACTGATGATGAAGAGTCCGTTGGCGTTGGTGGATTGAATCAGTGACAGCAACCGTTTTCGTTCGCGCGGAAGGTTCGACCATGTCTCCTGACCAGCATCGGAGGCGAGGAGTTGAATGCTCGACGCCAGAATGCGAATCTCCGCTGGTTGCTGAAGTTGCTTTTTGAGCCATTTCCATTGTGCCTCACCGAGCATCGTTTTTTGTGGATCATGATCCGGAATGTACGGACCACCGACTCGACGCTCTTCACTTTTCTTGAGAGGTGAACGGAAATATCGCGTGTCGAGCAGAATGATCTGCACGCGTTTTCCGACTGGACCGAGAATGACTGCGTCGTAGACGCCTGCCTGTTTTCGACGAAGCGAATCGACTGAGACTTGCCAGAAGTCCAGATACTCTTTTTGAGCCAGCTTGCGTTGCGGGTAGTCGGCTCCACCATCGTTGATGCCGTAGTCATGGTCATCCCAGGTGGCATAGATCGGAGACGCCATGAGGAGGGACTGAAAATCAGGGTCGTTTCTCAAGCGGGCGTATTTGTTTCTCATCACTTCCATGTCGCTCGTGTCGGCGTAGATGTTATCTCCCAGGAAGATGACCGCATCCGCTTTTTCGTTTGCCATCTGCCTGAGAAGTGGCATGGGACGATCTTGTTTAATGCATGACCCAAATAAAATTGTCTCCAGCGCATCCTCTGACATCGCCGGTGATGTGAAGCAGTAGAGAAGAACTACTACGGTGAGTTTGAATACTTGTCGCATTTTGAAGTCTCGCTTACCAAAGAGTTTCGAAAAACAGCGAAGTGAACGATACACGTTCTGCGTTGTGTTGTCTTTAATGTTGGTCTTTCAAGATTCCGTAGGAGAATCATTTGAGGCGAATTACGGAACTGACGAGTGATTCATTTCAGTGGACAAGATGAGAAAAATCGGGAGCCACGCAATCGACGAGTTGCGGGAGATGGAGGCGTTTGCAGCTTCACCTCCTTCGTGAAGTGTGACGTGATGCAGAGTGAGGTGTCATTGGAAACACCACGACCGCTCACTCGAGGCATTCAACGGTAGTAACGCTCTCATGCCCATCTTGCTTTGCGATGTGGGAATGGCACTGTGTTTTCTGTCTTCATTACTCCAAGCATAACATCCTGTCCATGGAACAATTCGCTATTCACAGTAACAATGAAGATCTGATCAACTTCGCTGACCACTCTAATGAAAGCTCCTGAATGAGTCCCTCTCGATATCTCGCTGTTTTTGTCCTGAGTATTTGCGTGAGCAATGCAGGAGTTTCTGTGTTGGCTCAGGAGACTTCTTCGCTCAAAGTCGGGGCGTCGCAAGTCGATGTCACGCCGGTGAAGTTTCCTTCGATTTGTGGGGGGACGATGGTCGAGTTGTGGTATGACAAAGTTCTCGATCCGCTTTCAACACGAAGCATTGTCGTTGCGAATGACGAGATCACACTGGCGATTGCGATTGTCGATTCCAACATGATTCCGCGCAGTGTTTGTGATAAGGCGAAGAAGTTGGCGCATGAGAAAACCGGGATTCCGGTGGATCGGATTCTCATCTCAGCGACGCACACTCATGCGGCACCGAGCGTTATGAACTTTGCTCTTGGGCTGCGAGCCGATGAAGACTACGCGAAATCGCTGGCTGCAATAATTGCTGAAGGTATCGAACAGGCACATGCAAAACTGGAGCCCGCCAAGGTTGGCTGGAAGAGGATCAATGTCCCGGACTTCACACACTGCCGACGCTGGGTTCGGACAGCGGACAAGTATCAACGTGATCCGTTTGGAGAGATGACAACCCGTGCGACGCTGAGCGGAGCCGATCATCCTTCCGGTCCGGTTGACGATGAACTGTCGTTATTGAGCTTCCGATCACTGGATGGGGACCGACCGATTGCGTTGCTGGCGAATTTCTCGATGCACTACTTCCGTTACAAACCAGGCGGCTTCTCCGCTGATTATTTCGGAATCTTCAGCGATACCCTGGCAGAAACAATTGTGTCTAAAAACAAGAACAGTGACGACATGCTGGTCGCCATGTCACAGGGGACCAGCGGCGATTCTGGTTGGCAAAATTACGCAGGACCTTCGAAGTATCCCGACATGAAAGAATATTCCACGAAACTGGCGGAGATTGCTCACAAGGTTTACCAGGAGATTGAATACAAAGAAAAAATCACAGTTGACATGGTTGAATCAAAATTGCTCGTCCAGCGCCGACTTCCAAGCAAAAGCAGACTTGCCTGGGCTGCGAAACTCAACAAAGCCAGAGCAGGAGCGCGTCCGAAAAACACTCCAGAGGTCTATGCCGAACAAGCGGAATGGCTCGATCAAAACCAGTCCGTAGAATTGGTTCTTCAAGCAATTCGCTTCGGCGATCTTGCCATCACCACGCTTCCGAATGAGGTCTATGGAATTACCGGATTGAAGTTGAAAGCCCAGTCTCCTTTCCGGGCGACGTTTAATATCTCACTCTCCAATGGAGCCGCAGGTTATATCCCGCCTCCGGAGCAACACTACCTCGGCGGTTACACCACATGGCCCTCCCGCACTGCTGGTCTAGAAGTCAACGCCGAACCTGAAATCGTGGACGCATTGCTCAAATTGCTGGAAGGACTCTCAGGCGAAAAACGCAAATCCCTCACAACAGATTTCTATACCGACCAGCAGCGTCATACTCTCAAAGAAGCGAAGGCTGCCAACAACAATGCGGAGAGTCGAGGAGTGAACCGAGAGGAATAAAACAGGAACACCGCCAGGGCAGACTTTGCTTATCGACGATTGCTTGGTCGCTGCGAGGCAACGCAAATTCATTTCGCCTGAGCCCCTTTATTGTTGGCGTATGCCAGTCTTTTTTAGCCGCTGTGGAACAACTCATCGTTCGAAATACCTTTCTATATTAAAATTGTATTGTAATATCGAGACATCTCGATATTATTGACAGGTGAGGTTAAGGTACTTAAGACGAGCCTGACCACGCTTTTTCAAATCGAGTCGGCCGCGGAGTGCTTGGAGAGTGACTTACTAGCAGGGCAAGAGGATGAAGCCATGAACACAACAGCAAAACAGAAAGAACAGCCTGTCAATTCCGGTCGACGTTCGTTCATTGCGTCGTTGATCATTGGAGTCGTGGGATTTTCCAGTCTGATGAAACGAGAGGCACTAGCTGGACCGCCGGGGCGAGGTGGAAAGGGGCGTGGAGGGATTTATCGTGGTCAAAGAGGAATGGGTGCGTCGGACCCAAGTATGAAGGCGGACCAATCTTTAATCCGCGCTCTCTTGAATGGTCGGAGTCAAATTCGAAGACAAATCAAAATGTTACCGAATGGCGTTGAGACCTTAACTGAAACGGACAACCCACAACTTCGGACCGTGCTTGTTCAACATGTTCAGTCTATGAAACAGCGAGTCGAGCAAGTACGCCCGATCCATCTCCGCGACCCTTTGTTTGCCGCGCTCTTCCGTAATGCGAAGAAAGTCTCAATGATGGAACTGACTGCAACCCCGAAAGGAGTTCACGTCATCGAGACATCGAATGATCCCTACACCGTTAAATTGATTCAGGCACACGCACGAGTCGTCAGTCTGTTCGTCAAGAATGGACAATTGGAAGTTCGCAAGAACCATCCTGTTCCCAATTCAGGTTAATCATGCAGACTCTCATCGGTGACTCTGTGCATTTAAGAGCGTGTTTGAAAATTCGTATCGCTGCCGCATTGCGGCAACCTCTGTCCCCTCTCCCTGAGGGGACAGAGTGAGGGGCGAAGATCAATTCACGAACAGGCTCTAAAACTGATGACTGGAGGTTGTCTTTCGGACAATTTGCTTGGTATTTATGATTTCGCAGATGTGGACATGCTGTAAGTGTTAATCTCAACATAGGCTAATGGAGAAACCGAGGGAAATGTCGAGACGTTGGATTTGGCGGATTTTAAAAATTGTTGTCGTTGCGGCGATTGTCGGTGGCGTTGTCTATCGAGTTCGCTTTGCGCCAGTTTCTGTAACTCAGCATCAAGTTGAACAGGGCGAAATTGTTGCCGAGGTGATGGGAACCGGAACTCTGGAAGCTCACGTGAAGGCGACGGTCAGTTCCAAAATCTCCGGTCGAATTTCCGAAGTACTCGTGGATCAGGGAGATACAGTGCAGGAGGGGCAGTTGCTCCTGCGACTTGACGACGAAGAACTCAGACAGCAAGTTGCGATTGCCGAAGCCGGTCGGGATGTCGCCGTCGTAGCAATCGAGCGTTTAAAATCAGACAAGGCTCGCGCAGTCGCAGTCGCCCGCCGAGCCAAATCTCATTTCGACCGCGTCCAGATACTCGTAAAGAGCAGTGCGACAACAGAAGAAGAACTCGAAAACTCAACGGAAGGTCTCGCGATTGCGGATGCTGGTCTGACCCGAGCCGATGCTGCCATCACCGAAGGACAGAAGGCATTGATTGCTGCCGAGAAAACCTTGGAGTACCAACGAGCGAGATTGACCGACACTGTCGTGAAGGCTCCGTTCGATGGCCTGATCATTCGACGCCAACGGGAGCCGGGCGATGTTGTCGTCCCTGGAAGTTCGATTCTGACGTTGATAGCGACCGATATACTTTGGATCAGCGCGTGGGTCGACGAAACCGAGATGGCAAAGTTGAAAGAAGAACAGCCTGCGCGAGTCGTGTTTCGTTCAGAACCGGATCGATCCATCCTCGGCAACGTCGTTCGTCTGGGTCGCGAAGCGGATCGTGAAACGCGTGAATTCATTGTCGATGTGCTCGTCCACGAACTTCCACAGAACTGGGCCGTTGGACAGCGTGCGGAAGTTTACATCGAAACGGATCGGAAGGCAGCGGTTGTGATTTTGCCGGCGAAATATGTTTCAGGAAGTAGCGATGCCCCCGGTATTTTTGTCAATCAGGATGGTCAGGCGAAATGGAAGCCGCTCACCCTCGGACTGCGCAGCCGTGACGAGATGGAAGTTATCGAAGGCTTGAAGCCAGGAGAAACGGTTATCCTGCCGACCAGTCCAAAAAACAGCCTCAGAGATGGACAAAGGATCGTGACGCCGTGAATCTCGCTGCAAAAGACATTCAGCATAACTTCGGACGCTTCGCCCTCACGACTTTGGGCGTGGGGATGCTGCTGATGGTCGTGATGGGGATGGGGGGGATCTATCGCGGTATCGTCGAGGACGCAACAATTCTCGTGGACCGAGTCGGTGCCGATTTGTGGATTGTTCAACGCAACACAAAAGGCCCGTTCGCTGAGGTCTCCCGCGTGCAACCGAACCTCGTCCACCGAGTGTTGGCGGTTCCCGGCGTTCAAGCCTCCAGGGAGTTCGCTTACTACACGATTCAAAGAGAAAACAGAGGCAAACAACTACGGATTGCAGTGCTCGGGCTGAGTTGGCCGACGGATAAAGGGGAATGGGTCACACTCATCGCAGGCCGTCTGCTGACGCAAAATCACTTCGAAATGATCGTCGATGAATCGCTCGGAATCCATCTTGGTGAGACGATCAAGCTCGGAAAAGAAACTTACACAGCCGTCGGTATCACCAAAGGGATGCTAAGCTTAAACGGCGATGGCCTTGCGTTTGTGACTCTCCCGGATGCACTTGCAATTCAATTCGACACGCCAGGTGAATCAATACGACTGGAGCGGGCAGCCCGCGAGGGACGCGGCGAAGTCAGTGAACTTGTTTTGAAGCAACCAACGCTTCTCGATCAAGCTGCCAAGCCATCCGGCGATCTCCCAGCGATCGCGCGGCCTCAACTGAGTGCGGTTTTAGTCACGCTCGCCTCTGGGACTGATCTGGATCAGGTTGTCAACATTATTTCCGGCTGGGGTGATGTTTCCGTCTACACAAAGGAAGGGCAACGCCAACTTCTCTTAAAAGGGATGGTCGAAAAGGTTCGTCGACAGATCGGACTCTTCCGGGTTCTGCTCACCGTCATCGCTGCGATCATTATGGCTCTGATTCTCTACACGATGACTCTCGACAAGATTCACTCCATCGCCCTGCTGAAACTCATCGGCGCACCGAACCGGGTGATCTTGGGACTCATCATGCAGCAGGCTTTGGTGCTGGGCGTTCTGGGGTATTGCATCGCTTACACCATCGGTCAAAAAGTGTTCCCGATGTTCCCGCGTCGAGTGATCCTCACGCAAACCGATTTACTTCAACTGGCAGGCATCGTGCTGCTGATTTCGGTCGTTTCAAGCCTCCTGGGAATTTGGAAGGCGATGAACGTTTCGCCGAATGAGGCTCTGGCATGAGCAAGAAAGAAACAAAGAACGACCTTGCCATTGAGACGCTAGGCTTGACGAAAATCTACGGCAGCGGCAACACGGAAGTTGTTGCGATGAAAGATGCGTCGATGCAGGTTCACAACGGTGAAGTTGTCGCCCTGCTCGGCCCGAGCGGATCAGGGAAATCGACGTTTCTCGCGGCGGTCGGTCTCATCAATCCGCCGACTTCAGGAAAGGTATTCATCGGTGGACAATTAACGCTCGATGGTGGGGAGGCATATACGAATCTTCGGTCCTTCCGCCGCCACCACATTGGGTTCATTTTCCAGAAGTCGAATCTCATCCCCTTTTTGACCGCCGTGGAGAATGTTCAGATCGCGCTCGAACTCAACGGAGAAACTCCGCGTGCAGGTCGCAAGCGAGCGATGGAGTTACTCGACTATCTCGGCGTTGCAGACCGCGCCGACAACTTACCGTCAATGCTCTCAGGCGGACAGCAACAGCGAGTCGCCGTCGCCCGCGCTTTGGCGAATCGACCAAGTGTGATTCTCGCCGACGAACCGACTGCGGCTCTGGACAGCTCGCGTGGTCGACAAGTGATGGAACTGTTCGCGCAAGTCGCTCACGAGCAAGGCGCCGGCGTCATCGTCGTCACCCACGACCACCGCGCCCTCGACATCTTCGATACGATTTATGAAATGGAAGACGGCCTCATGCAAAGAAAAATTCAGCATGCGGAGAGCAGCGTTTGATTTATTTTTGAGAATTCCGTCTCGTCAAGTGAAGTGTTCCATGCGAGGATGAGATTCTTTGAGAGAGGTGCAGGCATAAGAATGTTCTATTCCGTCAGAACAACGATGCGAGCATCAACATTCAGAACCTGAAGTCCATTGTTGAACTGAATGAATGGATCGTCCCAATGAGAGTGCCCACGGATGACGAGAGCATCTTGGCTTTCTTCGAGAAGCGTTCGAATTCCTAGCGAGCCACGTTGACTTGGCTCAAGACCTTCCGGCCCATCGTGCATGAGCAGCACGTCACAATTTTCTTCCAGAAGAAGTTCTAACGTGAACAGATAATCATCCTCGCTTCGCCGCTGGTGTCTGGATGAGTTGCCGATGATCCCACTGATTCCTCCCAGACGAATTCCACAGAGTTCGATCGTGTCTCCATCAAGATAGTGAAGATGCCCCGGGAATCGAGGACTGGCGTCGCGGTTCTCGCCAAACGTATCGTGATTACCAGCCACACCTGCGACCCAGGCAAAGTTTTCTCCAAACGCCTTCCAAACGGAACTCACATCCCCAGTCCCGCCTCGCTTGTCGAGAGCGGGAACTGTGTAGAAGTCCCCAGCAAGAAATGCTGCAACTCGGAATGGATCAGTGAGGCCGAGTTCTGGAAAAATCTCATCGATCAGACGCTGGGGAACCACTTCTCCGAGCAGTCGCAACGGTCCTCCATTTGCTTCCTGAAATCGCTCCCGTCCCTGAAGGTCAGCCGCCACGATCACGGCGTCGAGTCCTTCTGGAAGCTGATTCACTTGTGTATGGTGGATCGGAAGCCGATCTTGATAAAACGCACCAGCCCCTCTTCCGGCATTCAGGTAAAGGAATTCAGTCATTGGTGCGGAAGGAAAGTCAACAATTCTCATATTGTATGGGACAGTCCTTCCGGAGTTCAGGTTCGGTATCATTTGATTTAACCATGTCTGCCGACGGAAGACTCAACAGAACCTTCGTTTCTGCTTTATGGAACATCGACACATTTGCGAACAACTCTCATGTCTGTCATGATCTTTTGAAGTCGTCTCTCACAGCTAGAGCAGGTCGGTCTTTTCTGCTCTAGCGGAACACGGTTTTACCATGTTATTTGCGATTCGCATTACATTCATAGCAACCGAGAACGGTTACACATTAAGGATACAGCATTGTCTCTCAGCGACGATTTGATTGGTAAACTCTCACAACTCGGACACGCTCTTGTTAATCAAGAGGAGGCCAAAGTGATTGTGTCTCCGCAGGAGAACTCGACGGGGTTCTGGTTTGGTGGGGGGAACATGATCGAGTCGATTGATGGCGACTTGTACGTTGTTGGTCGTTATCGCAATTTTGGTGATTCTCGAACAGGTATCGGTGCCGGCGAACGTGGTCTCGAACTGGCGATCTTCAAGTCTGAGGATCGCGGAGAGTCGTTTGAGAAAGTGGCGAGTTGGAGCAAGTCAGATCTCGATCTGAAGGACAGCCCAGTCCTTTCCATCGAAGGAAGTGCAATGCGTTGGTCCGGTGATGGAGTCGAACTCTATGTTTCGACTGAGAAAGACAATGTCGGCTATCCGGCTGGCTTCGAGAGTTATCTCAAACCGGGAACTGGTGTCTGGAGCATTGACCGTCTCGCGGCAAAAGAGATTGGTCAACTCAAGCAGTCAAAAGTAGAGCCGTTCTGGTCAGAAGCTGATCCGAACAATCTGCACATCAAAGACCCGTTTCTGTATGAAAGTCAGCCGGGCGGCGCGACGGTTTTCTTCTGCACGCACCCGTTCAGTTGGTCAAGCTCGAACACCGGTTTCATTGATGATGCGAGGCAAGAAGGTGCCGTTTACGATTTCTTTTCTCGCGGGCCATCCTGGGATGTCGCGATGACGCGGGGAACATGTCTGGTCGACGTTCCTATGGTCGGAGCCTTCGAAGAGACGGATGCGACGCTTGTTTTTTATGATGGTGGAGAATGTGTGCGAGACCTTCAGCAACACCAGACTGCTGTCACTCGACCGCGTGGGTACTCGTGCGAAGAACTCGGTGGTCTTGCTTACTTCGCAGACGGAGATTTGTCGGCAATTCAGAGAATTTCACAGTTTGCGCCGATGTTTCTCAGTCCTTTCGGGACGGGGTGCAGCCGCTACGTTGATGTCTTGACGACGACTGAAGGATTGTTCACCACATGGCAACAAGGGCAGGAAGATGGTTCGCAACCCCTCGTTATGAATTTTCTCGCCAATTCTGAAATTGAAGAAATCCTGAGTTGATTCGCGGTACTGACACGTCAACGTTTGCTGATGGCTGTTTTTTTGGCGCGATTCTGCAATCATACTGTTGGCGAGGACTTTGCTGTTCACGTTAAGGTGTCTGCGTGACGATTTGTGCGTCGGTAGTCCCTCTCATTTCATCAGTAATAACATCAACTTTTCAATCCATTTTATAGGAGAAGATATGTCGGAAACATCCCGTCGTGATTTCATCAAAACAACATCCGCAGTAGCAGCACTGGGAACAGGTTTGCTGTCGAGTGTTTCAGCAAAAGCATTTGCTGGTGGGGATGAAGTCATCCGAATTGGTCTCATTGGCTGTGGTGGTCGCGGAACAGGTGCTGCGTCTCAAGCTTTGAAGTCTCCTGGAAATGTTGAACTGGTCGCGATGGGCGATGCGTTTCAGGATCAGATGGATCGATCACTCACGAACCTCGAAAAGGCGGTTGCGAAAGATGATTCCGCCCATATCAACGTTGCTCAAGAGAACATGTTTGTTGGCTTTGATGCATTCAAGAAAGTCATCGACAGCGGTATTGATCTTGTCATCCTGGCGACCCCTCCTGGTTTTCGCCCGATGATGTTTGAGTATGCCGTGAACAAAGGCATTCACATCTTCATGGAAAAACCTGTCGCAACGGATGCCGCCGGTATTCGCCAGGTTCTTGAGTCAGCCAAAGTTGCCAAAGAGAAGAAACTGAAAATTGGTGTCGGCCTGCAACGGCATCACCAAGCCTGTTACCAGGATCTCATCGGTCGTATTCATGATGGTCAAGTTGGTGACATCCGCGCCCTTCGCGTTTACTGGAACGGTGGTGGAGTTTGGGATCCTCGCAAGACCCGTGACGAAGTGAAAACGGAAATGGAGTACCAGATGCGGAACTGGTACTACTACAATTGGCTGTGCGGAGATCACATTACCGAACAGCACATTCACAATCTCGATGTTGGCAACTGGATTATGCAGAAGTTCCCTGTCAGCGCGATTGGCATGGGCGGTCGCGAAGTTCGCACCGACCCAAAGTACGGCGAAATCTTTGACCATCATGCTGTGCAATTTACCTACGACGACGGGACTGTGATGTTCAGCGAATGTCGCCACATTCGCGGTTGCTGGAACTCCGTCACTGAGCATGCACACGGTACAAATGGAACCGTGCATCTCAGTAGCAATCCACGAGGTTGCAAAATCGAATGGTCAAAAAGTAGCAATGTTGAGCAATTCAAGGGGGATACAAGCAATCCTTATCAGGTCGAACACAACGACCTGTTTGCCGCGATTCGAAATGGAGATGAATACAGTGAAGCCGAATATGGAGCGATGAGTACCATGACATCGATCCTCGGTCGCATGGCAACTTACTCCGGAAAAGAAATTGCCATGGCGAAAGCACTCAGCGATGGACCGAAAATAGTCCCGAACCCGGAAGACCTTTCCTGGGATCTGAAACCACCAACAGTTCCTGATTCAGAAGGACGCTATCCTGTTCCTGTTCCAGGTGTCACGGATGTCTTCAAGAGCTAAAAGTTGAAAGTGGAAAAGAACAACAGGCCGACGTTGACGATTCGACGTCGGCCTGTTTTCATTAAATCTTAAACATTCCAATCAGGATCAATCTATGCGACAAGTGAAACTATTCAAAGGTGTGGAAAGGGATCTTTCCACTCTCGAGGAAGATGTAAATGGGTGGATTCAAGATAATAAGGTGACCGTTCACAAGATTACCGGAAATATCGCACCCCAAGAATCGGCAAGCAAAGGACAAGACCGCATGAGCGGTTCGGACGTCTTGATTGTGGTCGAATACGAACGTTGATCTTCGGTAACACTTCAGATAGAACCGGTTCTACCGGTCATTGGGCGCTCAAGTCGCCATCGGCCGGTGGAACCGGCCCTACTATCGCTCATTCGTCAAATGAGAATGTCCCTTCGCGGGCGATTTCTGCGATCTGTTTTCGACCGGAGGGTGTCTCCATTCCCTGATAGTTTTCAGGGAGTTCTGTGGGATCTCCGCGGTGCCCAATGGCGAGCATGCAGTGTGGCTCGAAACCATCTGGGACATTCAAAGATCGTTTTGACTGCCCTCGGTCAAACCCAGCCATGGCGTGTGAAACCAACCCCATGGCTGCGGCTTGCAGCATTAAATTCTGTGTTGCCAGTCCGGTATCGAATTCGTGCGTCGGGTTGGGCTTGCCGTTTCTTGAAAACGTGGTTCTGGACAAAACGACAATCAGAACGCCAGCGTTCTTGCACCAGGATTGATTCGCATCGACTAACAAATCGAAGAATGTTGACCAGTACTCAGACTCCTTGTGAGAATAAAGAAATCGCCATTCCTGTTCGTTATACGTTGAAGGTGCCCAGCGAGCCGCTTCGAACAGACTGTTGACCGCCGCAGCAGCAACAGTTTCACCGTTCATCGCTCGCGGTGACCAGCGTTTCAGGAACAATTCTTCGATTGTGTGATCTGAGGTGCGCGATTCAAGCGGATTGGGTAAAGATGCCATATCGTCATTCTCACTTCTTGTTGGAACCGTTCTTCGATTATAGAGTCTTTGACCGAATGCCAGCTTGAGAATTTAGCGTTCGAGCGAATATTGGTACACTCTGAACAGTATCGGTGCATAGTGCCCACTCAAATACTGAATTTTCGATTGTAGGAAGACTTCCCGTGACTACCGACGTTTCACAACCTTTAGAATCTGTGCGATCAACCTTTGGTGAAAAACCCTTCGTCAATATCGCAGCGTATCAGTTTGTCGTACTTGACGATCTCAAACGTCGGCGCGAGGAACTACGCTCTGTGTGCATTCACTTGCAATTGAAAGGAACGATCCTGCTGACACCTGAAGGGATCAACATGTTTATTGCTGGGACGCGAGAGACCATCAATGAATTGCTGATTTTTTTGCGCGAGGATGCTGCGTTCGAAGATCTGGAAGTGAAAGAAAGCTTGAGTGAAGAGCAGCCGTTTGAGCGTATGCTGGTCAAGATCAAGGAAGAGATCATCTCCTTCGGTGTTGAGGGTATTAATCCGCTTGAATACACGTCGAAAAGGCTCCCTGCGAAACAACTCAAGGAATGGTTGGACTCCGGAAAGGAAGTATTGCTACTTGATACACGCAATGATTACGAGGTTCGCGTCGGCACATTTAAAAACGCTGTTCCGATAGGTGTCGACCACTTTCGCGACTTTCCAGAGGCCGTCGAAAGATTGCCTGAAGAGACCAAAGACCTTCCGGTTGTTACCTTTTGTACGGGAGGAATCCGTTGCGAAAAAGCGGGACCATTTATGGAACAGGCCGGGTTTCGCGACATCTATCAACTCGAAGGAGGAATCCTCAAATATTTCGAAGAGTGCGGTGGCGACCACTACGACGGCGAATGCTTTGTCTTCGACAAGCGCGTTGCGCTTGACTCAAATTTGAATGAAACCGATACGACGCAGTGCTACGCATGTCTCGAGCCATTGACCGTAGAAGATCAGAAATCGGAGTTCTACGACCCTCCTCATGCGTGTCCTCACTGCCACGAAACCCCGGAAGAAAAACAGCGGCAGCTACAGCAGAAACGAGATGGAAAACTCAAGGCTGTGACTACTCCGCTGCCGGGGAGTGCTCCTTACGATAATGTTCGTCCACTGAATGTCCTGGAGAAATTTGACCAAATGACTTTGCTGGAATTTCTGGTCGGTCGGCACCCGCATTTGGGAGAAGATCATTGGAAATCGGAGTGCGAGAAAGGTCACATTCGCCGCAATGGAAAACCGGTTGCCGCAGATCGAATCGTTCGAGCCGGGTATCAGTTCGCGCATCTTGAACCGGCAACGACCGAACCGGATGTGAACGCAAATATCACGATCCTTCACGAAGATGACGCACTCGTTGTCGTTAACAAGCCGGCTCCACTTCCAACCCACCCGAGCGGGCGATTCAATCGTAATTCGTTGCAGTGGATTATGAACAAAGTCTATCACCCGTTGCGACTACGTCCTGCCCATCGTCTCGATGCAAACACGACAGGTATTGTCGTCTTTTGTAAGTCACGGGCGATCTCACATGAGCTGCAACCACAGTTCAAGAACGAAACGGTCGGAAAAGTCTATCTGGCGCGCGTGCAAGGGACCGTTGAATGGGAAACTCAGGTTTGTCAGGCACGCATCAGCCGCGATGCCGTCGAGCGTGGTGGTCGAGTGATCGATGAAGAAGACGGACTCAGCGCGGAAACTCAGTTTGAACGACTCCAAACGTTTGCCGACGGGACAACGTTGCTGCGTGTTGTTCCGAAAACCGGACGGACGAATCAAATTCGCGTCCATTTATGGCACCTTGGTTTTCCTGTTGTTGGCGACCCACTCTATCTGCCGGAACGTCAACTTGGCGATACACAAACTCGTGAAATTGGCGAGCCTATGTGCCTGCATGCTCTGGAACTTTCGCTGACTCACCCGCAATCTCGGGAACTTGTCAAATTCTTTACACCGCCTCCTGCATGGGCGGAGTTGTCGTAAACTGTTGTTGAATCATGATGTTGCGTAGATGCCACTGATCGATGTCGCATTCCGTCGACACTAAAATTAGAAAAATGTTGCCGCATTGCAACCTGTGACGTAGATTCTCGTACCCTCAAAACAACATGGCTCCCGGCGAACAGAAGCACTTTTAGAGGCTGCCCCCTCAGTTTCGAAAAGAAATCACGCAATTTGTGATTCGACAGTGTTGTCCATTCAGCTCAAGGTCGAGTTGAGTTTCCTTCACTTCAGATGCAATGTGTACGAACCAATTGCTGGTTGAGTCTGGCTCTGTGTCAGTTTCTCCGCAATGAACGTATTCCTGCTATGGCGTGGAGGAGATGTCAAATGCTTCGCCTTTGCGAATATTTGTAAGTACAGAATTCCCTGACTCTGTACTGTCGATTGCCCGAAAAACGATGCGACTGCCTGGTGACAGTCAATCGCTCGTCCGATCCATGATGAACAGAGAGATTTTCGATGAGCACTCAAGGCTCCCTTCTTGTTGTTGACGATGACCGTCACATCTGCGAAGCCATGGCAGACTACCTCCGCAGTCTCGGTCATCGAACCGAGACGGCCATGACGTGTCGTGCAGCTTTAGATCGCATCAAAGAATACAATTTTCAGATTGTAATATGCGATGTCAATCTTCCTGACCAAGACGGTTTTCAGCTTCTTGAATGGGTTGTTGAAAACAAGCCAGAGACGTCCGTCATCCTGTTAACGGGATACGGGACTATCGAAAGTGCCGTCGAGGCAATTCGTCTCGGAGCATTCGATTATCTTACGAAACCGGTCATTGATGACGAACTGAATTTCTCGATCCAACGTGCCTTAGGGCAACGGAAGATTGTCGAAGAAAACAAAAAATTAAAGAAGCAACTTAACGAAAAGCACGGCATCTCAAACATCATTGGTCGCGATTACAAAATGGCGAAGATGTTCGACTTGATCGAAAGCGTCTCCGACACCCGAACGACAGTTTTGATTCTCGGTGAAAACGGAACTGGGAAAACGATGACCGCCCGTGCGATTCATCAGATGAGTTCCCGAAAAGACAAACCGTTCGTGGAGGTCGCCTGTGGAGCACTGCCAGATAGTCTTCTCGAAAGCGAATTGTTCGGTCACGTACAAGGTGCGTTCACCGGAGCCACACACGACAAAGAAGGGAAGTTTCTCCAAGCCGACGGTGGCACGTTGTTTCTTGACGAAATCGGAACAGCCTCACCAAGCCTGCAAGTGAAGCTTCTCCGCGTCTTGCAAGACCGTGAATTCGAAGCCGTCGGCGGCAGCAAAACACACAAGGTTGATGTCCGTTTGGTTCTCGCAACAAACGATGATCTGGAAGCACGTGTTCAAGATGGAAGCTTCCGCCAAGATTTGTATTACCGAATCAATGTCATCTCGATTACACAACCGCCACTGCGAGAGAGACTCGGGGACATTCCGCTGCTGCTGGAACATTTCATTGAAGAGTTCAACTCGCAAACCGGGAAGAAAGTCCGTGGTTTTGACGAACAAGCGATGCAGGCACTTCAACGTTACAACTGGCCAGGAAATGTCCGGGAACTGGTCAATATCGTTGAGCGAGCTATCGTGCTTTCGAAAAGCGAAACGATTACTTCTCATGACCTTCCGGAACAATTGCGGCGTGATCCCGTCGAATCAGCAATGTCAATCAACCGTCTGGCAGGAAACGCAAACTTGAAATCTGCACTTGCCAATCCGGAGCGGCAGATCATTCTGGATGCTCTCGAACAAAATGGCTGGAACCGACAAGAAACGGCTCGCCTGCTCGGCATCAATAGAACGACGCTCTACAAGAAGATGAAAAAGTACGACATCACTTACGAAAATCACGCTCAGATTTTCTAGAGCAAAAATCAATCGTAGTGTGAGTGCAGCAAGTCGTTGGTCAATCGGTTGGTTACGTTCTTGATTGTATTGTTGATGAACGGGTCACGGATGCTCACACTTGCTTGTGTAACCCACCATGACCGGTCATTGACGAACTTCACCCACCCTACTTTCTCTTTGAGAGCAACCAAGTCGGGTCCGCTCTGCGGACCGTTGAATAGAGAGTCCGTCTTCGGTCCGCACAGCGGACCCGACATCGTTCGTTTCAAATGAACAGCGAACGTAAAAAGAATCCCGAGTGCCACTGTGATTGACGTGAATCAATCACAGGTCCGGCAGCATTGGGAGAGAGCTGCGGGACTTGCTCGCAGTGTTGAATCACGTGACCGTGAATCTCGCTGCTTGCAAAGAAGTGGCACCCAGGATGGCGGGGAGTGAACGTCAGCAGATTCAAAAACCTGAATTTGCGACTCTCGAACAAAGATGACGTTTAAGCGGCTCCACTGACCTTGGTGACGAACGCCGTGTCGACGGCACTCATACCACCGTAGTAGCGGGCTTTGACTCTCAAGACGACATCGCGGTCGAACGCTGCGGAGCTTTCTGACTTTTGCAGAAAGGTTTGAACCGGCCAGATTTCTGTCCAGATGAACTGACGCTGGAAGTCACCGACATACCAATCCGTTTTCGCAGCCGATCCTTGTTCATCAATGAATGGCGAACTGAGAACGTTCATCATGTTGTGAACCGGATTCGCGAAACGTGTTTCACCATCCGCGGTCGTGACGTTGATTTCCGTTGAGTTGACGATACTTCGGGCAGTTCCTCGAAGTGCTTCTGGAACGAGGATCTGTTTTGCCGGCACAACAATCGGGCGCTGGTCACCATCAATGCGGTCGTCTTTGACTTCCGTCGCTCGATAGTTCAAAACTTCTTCGACGTCCGTCCAGTCAGCAAGTGGAATCGGTGCTGCAAAGTCCGGCGATGTCGTATTCGAACTGCCGACATAGTTACGGTTCGAGCCATCTGTTGCGTAGAGAGACTCTCCACTTCCAGAAGGTCGGTAAACGTGTTTTCCAGCGCCAGCATCGGCATCAGTCACAGCGCGAACGATTGTTCGTTCCCTTTCCTGACGCAGGTAATACCCCAGAGCCATCGCCCGGCGGTTGATTTCGCCCGTCTGGTCAAAGGCAATGAGTTCTTCGTTAATGCTGAGAATACGTCCTTGCTTAGACTCTTGCGAAGTGACGAACTTCTCTTCGAAAGTCGATTCTTCATAAGAATGACCTTCCTCAACTTCAGTCGGTCCTGCCAGAGCGCGAAAGCCTGCGATACGAGTGTTTCGCAAGCTGTTCGGGATGACAGTAACAAGTTGATCACCGATGAAACCGGAGTCGTCATCGTAACCATCGATCACTTTTCGACCGATCAGTTCACCAGTGACGACCTGGAATAAATGGCTGCTGACGCCTGGGTTTGATTCCTGTAGGAGATGGTTCAGAGCCTTGGGTGAACTGAGTGCGACATCGAGCGACTGACTCGATTCCTGAAGCGATCGTAATTGCGAGAGAACACCACAGGCGTCGGCAAGTTCTCGATAGGAAAAGTCATCAGGAGTCAGTTTCTTTTCGTTCAACAGTTCCACGACTTTGTGATAAAAGCCAGCGGCACCGTGCGATTCAATCAGGGTCTTGATTGGAGTTCCGTACATTGAGACCTCATCTATTCTGGAAAAGTTCGTTTGGAAAGAAGTATGCGAGAGAAAAGACGTCGTGGCCTACCCCAGACTGGCGTTGGTGTTCGCGCTGGAGGTTGAATATGCAGAAGTCAACGTCACTCGAATTGTTGAGACGGTGCCGTTGGAGAATTCCGCAGCACGGGCAATGGCATTGGCTGCGAGTGCCGGTTCGAGTTGCTGGTTCATCAGGCTCGCCAGATTTTCGTCAGAGCCCAATGGCTGTCCCAATTCGTAGTTCGTGGGACTGCAATCAAATTCGTACACACTGTCAGGGCTGATGTCGACGGAGATCGGCAGCGAGTCACCGGCTCCTGAAGGTTGGTGAGCAATGCCCAGGAATTTGGCGGCGAAGTCAGACTGCGTCGTTGCGAGATCGGTGTTCCAGACGAAATCCGTTGCCGACTTGGCGATGGTGCCGTCCATCCAGACGAGATCGCCCGCTTCGATTGTTGAGTTGGCATCGACGCGGACTTTTCGCAGTTGGACTTGTCCTGAGCGAAAACGAAGTTTGTTCATAATGTTCGACTCTTAAGCAATGGGGTGAAGGGTGAATTGACCATTCTGTAATTTGTGATTCGATGGAGTGCGAAGGAGCAGGGGAATGGAGAATTGAGGAATGGAGGATGTGGGCCAGGTTTTATCTCCATTCCTCCATTTTCTATTCCCCATTTCCGTCGTCTCTTACTTTCGGCAGATGGCTTGCACGAAGTGGTCGTCATTCTGGATCGACTCTGAGAGAGGCGTGCGTTCCTGGCTTTGAATAGCAGGCTGACGTTCGCCATTGACGGAAACGATGTGGAGTCGGTCTTGAATCATTTGCCGTCGAGTCTTGTGATCGCTGGCAGATTCAAGCTGTTTCACAAAGAAGTCGGTGACTGCTTGATCTGGAAGATTGGATTCAGCGATGAGACTGCTGACCTGATCTTTCCGTTGAAAAGATTCGACGCGCGCCTTCAGTTCCAGATTTTCACTGAGTAGCTGATCGCGTTCGCTTTCGAGTTGCAGCACCTGTTCGTCAAGGCATTGCATCACCTCAGTCTGTTCATTCGGTTGTTGAGCCTCCGCGTCGATTGACTCACGAAACGTCGAGGTGGTCGCCGGGTTGACGACGACATCGACGGAGATGACGTCGGCAATTTGCTCAACAAGTTTTCCATCGGCAGATCGTCTCGCCTTGACGACATGAGACATGCCGATGCCGGGAGACTCCACTTCGAGAAGTTTGAGGAACATCTGCCCTGATTCGGTGTCGAGCACCTGAATGTCGCCGCGAATTCTGCCTTCGCTGAAAATCGCATGAGTCACAGAACCGACAAGATCACGAGTGCTGCGATCCTGAGGACGGGTCCGGTCTCGAGCATGGTCGAGAAAGACCGGCTTTCCTTCGTAGAGGTGGACTGCCTCCTGGAGAGCCGATTCCGAGTAAGTGTAGCCGTTTCGCGACTGTCCCCCGCTCAGAGCGACATTCTTAACGAGCCGGTTGTCTTCATCGACCGAAAGATTCTGATTCCAGTCCTGGCAGCGTTCGGTGAGAGTGATTGAATCCATCGTGCCTTGCCAAATTGTGAGAATTGAAGGGTTTCAAACCAATTCGGGATGGTTGCGCCAGTTCGAGAAACATTTCGCGGCGATGTTGCAAAAAGAAATTCTTGCGAGGGGTGGTCAAAACGCTTCGTGGGCTAAAATCTAGCGTGACCTCAACACCTGATTTTGAATGTTGAGAAACCCGACAGGGGCGACAACGGAGCGGTTTCTTCAGATTCACAATCCCATTTTAAGGTCTGACAAGGCTCTAGAGTTCGCCGCAATTGCCAGAAATGCCTTTGTTGTGTAGGGTTGCCCGTCACTGAGGCGTCTCATCTCGCTCTCAGGCAGACACATTTGACATCTCGGATCAGAGTTAACTTATGACGGATTCTCCGGAACGGAACGAATCGACTGACGGAACCGCGAATCAGGACAAAACTGCCACGCAGAAACGTAGCAGCATGCCGTACTATTTGCTGATTCTGTTATTCCTCATACTCGCTATGTGGGGATGGCAGGCAATCAATAATGCGAACCGCACCGAAGTCGGATATTCCTTCTTTCTGACTCAGCTCGAAGATGGGAACGTAAAAATTGCGTCTCTCAAAGGGCTGAAACTGCTCGGAGAGTGGAAGGATGTTGAAAAAACCAAAACCGCAATGGAAGCGATGGTTAAAGAGCTCAACACAGGTGTCACAGAGAAATCGAAAGAGGTGAAAGCTCCGAAAATTGCGGACTTGTTCGTGACGAATGTTCCTCATCAGGAAAACGAATCCCTGTTACGTCGTCTCGAAGAAAACGGTGTCGTCGAGTATGGATCGACGAACGAAGACATGTCGATTCTGCTGATGCAGTCGATGCTCTACCTGTTGCCTCTGATTCTACTCGTCGGATTTCTCTTTTTCGCGATGCGTCGTTCCTCAGACCCCATGGGTTCCGGTGGAATGTTTGGCAACTTTGTAAAGAGTCAGGCAAAACGTTTTCAACCGAGTGATGCTCAGACAACATTTGATGACGTCGCGGGCATGGACCATGCCAAAAAGGAACTTCAAGAAGTCGTTGAGTTTCTCAAAGAACCAGCGAAGTTCCAACGCCTCGGTGCGGAGATGCCGAAAGGGGTTCTGCTGATGGGGCCTCCTGGAACCGGTAAAACATTGGTTGCGCGTGCTGTTGCTGGGGAAGCAGGCGTTCCGTTTTACAGTATCAATGGTTCCGAGTTCATTCAAATGTTCGTCGGCGTCGGAGCCAGTCGCGTGCGCGATATGTTCCGCACTGCGAAAGAAAATGCTCCCTGCATTTTGTTCATCGACGAAATTGATGCTGTCGGTCGCGTTCGAGGAGCAGGAGTCGGAGGTGGTCACGACGAGCGTGAGCAAACACTCAATCAAATCCTCAGTGAGATGGACGGCTTCGAGTCATCGGCTGCGGTGATTGTCATCGCCGCAACGAACCGACCAGATGTTCTCGACCCGGCACTTCTGCGACCAGGTCGCTTTGACCGCCACGTCGCGATCGATCGTCCGAGCCGCGAAGGTCGACTCGGAATTCTCAAAGTTCACGCCCGGAAGGTGAAACTTGCCGAAGGGGTCGCCCTTAAGGAAGTCGCGAATGGTACGATTGGTTTCTCTGGAGCTGAACTTCGCAACCTGATTAACGAAGCAGCATTGCACGCAGTTCGTGAAGGAAAAGATGCGGTCGAAATGGATGATTTCGATTCCGCCCGCGACAAAATCATGATGGGCGTGCCACGCGAAGATATCATGAACAAAAAAGAGCGCCGAATGACAGCTTACCACGAAGCAGGGCATGCGATCATCGGTTGGATGCTTCCGGAAGTGGACCCTGTGCATAAAGTGACCATCGTTCCACGTGGTCGCGCTTTAGGGGTGACTCAATTCGTTCCAGAAGAAGAACGATTCCACATGGGCGAAACTCGGCTCCGACAACAATTGGCGATGATGCTCGGTGGTCGCACCGCAGAGAAGCTCATCTTTGATGAGTATTCCGCTGGTGCAGAAAGCGACTTAAAACGCTCGTCACAAATTGCCCGTCGCATGGTGAGTACCTGGGGAATGAGCGAAAAAATCGGCCCCGTTGCCTACCGCGATAACGAAGAGCAACCGTTCCTGGGCAAGGAAATACATGAAGCTCGTAAATACAGCGAACAAACCGCATTCCTGATCGATGAGGAAATGCGAGTCGTGCTGCTTGAAGCCCAGGATCTGGCAATCAGGACACTTGAAGAAAATCGAGAAATCCTTGAGGAACTTGTTACCGCACTCATGGAGAACGAGGTTGTTGATAAAGAGCAGCTCGAAGAAATCATGGGACCAAGGAAGAGTCTTGATGAGGACGGTTCGACTGATACTGAGCAGAGCGAAAACGAGTCGGAGTAGAAAGTAGGGCCGGTTCTACCAGCCATTAAGCGCTGAACTTGCCATCGGCCGGTGGAACCGGCCCTACTTCACTGATAAGTTTGACTGAGGTGGGAGGTGCAAAAGACAACAGTCGGTGCCATGCCCATGCTGCTGACGCGACATGGGCATGGCACACATTGCACTGTAGAATGATTCCAGCGAAATCTCGAACATGCCACCCTCCCCTCCTACAGCTGCGCCGCCCCGAAAGAAAAATCTTTCGGGGCCACCCGCGCGTTTACCGGTTGGAGTCTGCTGATTTCGTCTATGGTGATGTTGTTACATTTTGCTGACCGGTGTTGGAGGCTTTCCCGGGTTGTGCCAGAAGTCGCTTTGACTCTTTCAAGACGAACTCTGGTTCCATAAAGGGTTCGTAGCTGATGTCTTGCCAGCGAATTTGACCGGTTGCGTCGATGAGAAACGTTCCGTGCAGCGGCTGTTTTTCGAAGTCGTCGTAGCAACGGTAGTCTTTGAAGACGTTGAGATCAGAGTTTGCAACCAGTGGGAACGGGAATTCTTCGTCGCCGTAGTTCTCGTGAGAAATCTTGAGGTCCTCTTGTCCGTCGGTGCTGATGGCGATTAAGGAGAGGCCAGCTTCCTCAAACTTTTTGGTCATCGGTGCAAACGCTTTGAGTTGTTCGGCGCAGTGCAAACAGCCATGTCCGAGATAGAAGATGACGACGACGTTTTTCCCAGCATACTCGGAGAGTGTGCGGATTTCTTCTTTGTGGTCTTGTAATGCGAATGAAGGAGCCGCGCTGGGAGACCAACGGAACGGGCCAAGTTCGTGCAAATTCGGACGTTCTCCGAAGTCTTTCGATTCCTCTCTCGGTTGCCGCCAGTCGGCTGTGAATCCTAGTTCCAGAACAATCGGCTTGAGCATTTGGAAGACTGGCACATCGAGATCGACTGTTTCGGAAATCTTTCGCAACTCAGTGAAGGCTTCCTTTGCATCGTCTTTCTTGTCGGCATTCCAGAGAACGGAGACTTTCCAGGCCAACGGAACCGTTTCACTTTTGTGGCTTGATACATGCTTGTTGACTGTCTCAATCGCTTTTTTATTATCGCCAGCAAGTTGCTGAACCATCGCCAGCCAGCCTTTGTCGAAAGAAGAAACTTTCGCGAACGAAGCGGCAGCGTCTGCGTACGCTTTGTGTGCGTAATGAAGATGTCCTTCCAGTTCATTCACAGCGGTTTCTAAAGCTCTTATCTTCGTGCTGAAGTCTCGTTTCGCACGCTCGCCAGCGGATTTCCGATCTTTCTCGTTTTTCTTTTCCTCTTTGGCTTTTGCAATCGCTTTTTGAGTCGCTTCGTCTCGTTCTGTTTCTAATTTTGTGAGATCATTTTTAATTTGTGTCAGTAACTCACAGCCATGAAGGACGTTCCCAGAATGGAAAGAAGCTTTTGCAACAAGGACCTTGCGTTTGAGTTGCTCTGGTTTCGAATCTGTCGGTTCGAGATAGATCGTCTCCGAGAGATTCAGGACTTCGTCCCACATCTGGAATGTCGACAAGGTTTGCATACACCGCATACGACCGTAATTCGTGCTGCCTCTTTTCTTCAACGTGTTGTATTTCGGATGACGCGGTAGATCGATCATATTCTTTGCAAGATCGAGAGCATCGTGCGCGCGACCGATGAAAATGAGATTACGAATCAGCCATTCGTTGTTATGTGCGAAATTGTGAATCTGATCCGGCAGCACGCGATCTCGCATCATGTAGGCATGATCGGTTCGCGCAGATGCTTCCTGTTGCCAGACGGCGTCTTGGTATCTCTTCAAACGTGAATAGGTATGCCCTGGCATGTGCCACATATGTGCAATCGCAGGTTCACTCGTTCCGCATAGCGCTGCCGATGCGACGGCATTTTCTGGTTCTTCGTAGTCCCAGAGATGGATGATGAAGTGATGGCACGGGTGCAGTGGGTTCTCTGCCAAGATCGATTTGAAGAGCGCGTCGACGGCATAATAACTACTGATCGGAATTCCCTTGGACTTGTTCTCATACAGAGCGAGTCCGAGGAACGCTTTCGCTTCGATGTCCTCTGGATACTTGTGGAGAATTTCTTCATAGGCCTTCACGAGAGCCTGGCGGCGTTTCTTCTCTGCTTCCTTCTGTTTCGTACGGTCGACTTTTTCTCCCTTCTTCGTCTCTTTCTTTTTGAGGTATTTCGCGAGTGAGTCAATATACATTCGCTCCCGCTCGGTCACTTTCTCTTTCCGCTTGACGGCTTCTTCAATGAAACCTTGTGCCCGCTTGGAATTATTTCGAGTCGACATCGCCATGCCCCAATACGCGATGGCACATTCAGGATCGAGTGCGGCTGCCTGACGAAAAGATCGCTCGGACTCGAAGTACCAGAACCCGTACAACTGACCGATTCCCTGATCGACGAATTTCTGAACTTCTTCCGTCTTACAAGTCGCCGAAAAATGAACGTTCCCCATACCCTTCATTAAGTACGCCGCCTGACGCGGCCCCTCGTTGAAGCTGTCACCATGATAGGAATGCCCGGCGAGGACTTCGGCATCAGCAGCAGAGACAGGCTCGTCTTCAGCCATTGCTGGTGAAATGAGTGCGAGTGAGAAAAGAAGTAAGAGGAGAGCTTGCAGACTTCGCATCGCAGGTACCTTAGGCGGGAAGAGAGAATTCAGAGACAAACAGCTTGCACTGGCGCGACGGGCATGTCAAGGATCAGGGTGCGATTCTGCGGCTTAGGTGCATATTGTACTAAGAAAAAAGTGCAATTATCGAACCATGACTTCCAGGCCGGTGGAGGAAACCAGCGTCGCGAGGTTTTTTTCGTAGTGTAATTGAGAATTACCCTGCCAGGCGAGAACCTGTTCGTCGATCCCGCGCGTGAGCCAAATCTGGTACGTGCCACCGATCCATGGAAAGAACGTATCGAGTACCCAGCCGAAAATGATGGCGATGAATCCGAACATCATCATCTCTCCAACGTTGGTTTGTGTCGCATATTTGACTTCAATGCGTGAGTAACGCTTGAGTTTAAAGGTGATTGGTTCTCGATCAATAAACGCAATCGTCCAACGCTGTTTGAGCAAGCCTGGACTGACGCGGAATCGCCGGTACGTGCCGATGATGACAGGCAGCGCAAGCACCAGTCCGATCCTCTCGCCCCAGTGCCGACCGACGATCAATGCCAGGATCGAAAGGACTGCCAGCAGAATGAAACGCTTGTTGCGGTTCGGAACTGGTGAAAGATTTTGACCGGCCAAAACGTTTCCTTTTTAGTTGCTTGGTTCTGAATTGTTGACTGTGAACTGAAATCTGTGACTCACCACGGAGACACAGAGGCACGGAGAAAATTTCAGTAGGGTCGTCGCAAGAACATTCAAGCGAACGGACGGTGACACATCAAGGTTCAAATTTTCATGGCAGAAAATACGAGTCTCACGATTTTTTCTGTCCTGTGAATTAGAACCAACGAGCGGAGGCAACTCAACGTAACAAAGAGCACACATCCTGTTGTTCCGTTCGTGGACGAAACAGACTTGTTGGACAATTGAATTGGTGAGGGTTGCGATGAATCAATCTCATTCCAGCGATGAAGATCCGTATGTCGACGATGTTGAAGTGATCTCGGCAGCACCAGACTCAACGCAAGTCAGTGAGCCGAAACGGAATCCGATCCTCAAGCGGCTTTCGACGGCGAATCCGTTTTACCTTTTGAGTGCCGCCTTTGTGATTCATAGCACTGGTCTTTCCATCAACGATGGACTGCCGCTGCCGATTTTACTTTCACTGATTGGTGGGTACCTCCTTCTTCTCGCGATCATAGGGATGGGGATTGTTCACTTCTGGAAAGTCTGGGACGACGCGCGGTCAATTTTCCTCACGCTTGTCCTATTAATGCTGGAACTCTCGCTCAGCTTCGATCAAGCTCTTTCGATGAAGCAGACTGGCGCGATCCTGGGTCTGCTGGGGATCACTGCTGGTGCTCTTCTGATCGCCGAGTTTATTATTCGCTTTCTGCGAATCCGCCTGCCGCTCATTTATCGCATTCCGTTTTTCTTGCAGCTCAGTCTCGCCATGCTCGCCGCCTTCATTCCGATGAGCGTCGGAGATTCGGAGAATGGATCGCTCACGCGCTGGGCGATCTACGGAGTGAGCATGTTCGCAGGCCTGTCTATGTTGACTCTGATCCCTGCGATTCGAACATCGCGAGAGCGTGTGGAATTCAAAGGCTGCCCGTGGATTTGGCCATATCATCCGTGGTCGCTGTTCGTGATCGTCTGGGCTTGCCTCGGATTTCGGCTTTACCTGCTGACAATCTCTTTCGATCCTGCTCTGGAGCTTTCCGGAATCGATGCCTACGAGCGGATGGGGAGTATTTTCGGAGGATACCTTCTCGCTCCGATGCTTCTGGGACTGGCGTGGTTGCTGGTCGAAGGAGCCCTGGTCCATCGTCACTGGTTCATTCAAACCGCAGCTCTCTCTTTACCGATGCTTTGCGTTGGACTCAGTGTTCATCCCTGGCAGGCGAATCTGGCATTCGCAGGGTTCTATCTTGAATATACCCAACTCTTCGGCTCACCTGTCTGGTTGGCAACGCTGGCTTGCCTGATGTTTTATTCAATGAGCTGGTGGCGCGGGTTGCCATTTTCGCGGCGGTGTCTGGTCACCACACTGCTCCTGCTGAGCCGCATTACTCCAGCGACTGTTGATTGGCAGACGGCCGGGGACGTCAATTTGATATGGATCACTGCGGCGGCAGTTTTTCTCAGTTTCGTTGGAGTTCAACGCAAAAACTCACGGTTTCTGATCGAGGCAGCAGCATGGTTGTCGTTGGGATTTGGGACGACGAACGTACTCGCCGGTTGGGAATTCTCCGTCCTCGAAATACAGATTCACTTGTTTGTTCTGGCAGTCGTTGTGCTGAGCATCTGGTTTCAAGATGAGACAATGCAGGAATTCAAAGTTCTGCTGGTTTTATTTTTCATCATTGCAGGTGCTCGAATGACGCTGCACTCATACTTGGGAATTCGGCCACCATTGTTTTCGACGAGCTACCTTCTAGTGATGACTGTCATTGCAGTCCTGCTGAATTACGTTCATCCCAAACAGGGATTCTTGGCGGTGGTGGCGTTTCTCTCTGCGTGTGCCTATGGGAGTGCCTTTACTGAAGGAGGGCGTTATCTCAATCAGCAAGTCCGCTGGCACGGCCTGCGACAATTCCTGATTGGCCTCGTTTTGCTCCATATCGGAGTCATTACGAGTGCTTGGAAGGGGGGAGTCTTTAAGAGGTGGTTTCAGTGGCCTGAACCCTCAATACCCCCGACAAAGGATTCCACCTAGTGCCTTGTCAGGCCTCAAATTGAGAGGTGGATTCTTCGTAATCCGCTCCGTTGTCGCTCGTTTCAACTATCTCATCCCTGAAATTTCGTGCTGACGGTCCACTAGTGCTTTTTGTTTCGACTATGAGGCCGCGCATCATTCCCCCTGAATCGTCAGCACCAGTTTTCGTGATCCGCCATGATTACGGTGTTCGCACAAGTAGACCCCTTGCCAGGTGCCGAGGTTGAGCCTCCCGTTCGAGATCGGAATACTCACCGAACTTCCCATCATCGATGCCTTCACGTGCGCCGGCATATCATCTGGTCCCTCGCAGGTATGCACATAAGGGAAGTTCTCCGGCACGATGGCGTTCACCGAAGATTCCATATCAACCAGCACATCTGGATCGGCATTTTCATTGATCGTTAACGACGCCGATGTATGCTTGATGAAGACATGCAGCAACCCAACACTGGTCTCATCCAATTCTGGCAAAGCCTCCACAACATGCCGAGTCACAATATGAAACCCGCGCGGATAACTCGGCAACGAAATCTGCTTCTGGATCCATGGCATGGCGAGTCTACTTGTTTTCAAGCATCTGATTCAGTTTGACGTACATGGGAAGACTTCTTGCAGCTACGCGAGCTAGTCAAAATAGGCTGAGCTACTCTTGGGGTTGAAGCACTCTCCATTCCAAATTTTCCATCAATCGTCTTCACTTCTCACCCGGTTCCGAGTTTTTGGTCGTAGACTTCCAGGTCTTTCATGAACAGGGCGAGAGTGGACTGCATTGTCTCACGCTGGATTTTCCATTCTGGAGAATCTTCTGTATATTTTGAGCAATGGTCGACGAGTAACCGGTAGAGAAACTTGAACAAATGTCGCGGTGCGCGAAGCCGATCGAAGACGGAAATGAGTTCTTGCTCGGTCACTGACTCAGCGAAGAGGTCGCGGATGCCGGGCTTCTCTTCGCTGAGTTCGGCACACGCTTTTAAGCGATCATTTGCAATATCGTACAGCCCCTGACCTGTCCAATTGAGTGACGAGATCAAGTTTTGTTTATCTA
>DAOUPA010000335.1 GCA_030626405.1 Planctomicrobium sp. | reverse complement strand
CTTGACTGAACGCTCCCACTTTCCCTGAATATCGCTCCCTTCGGGAACCTCAACTTGAGGCGCAGTCAGCTGTTTTTTGGGAGAATCATCCTGAGCTTCCAATCAATTCACAGTGAGTAACGACATCACAATCTTCGTTGAGCGAATAAGAATCGGACTCATCTTGAACTCCATTTCCGTTCGTTTGGACTGAATGAATTCGAATTCAAAGTCCGCTTCATAACGAATTTATTTTCGCGATGCCAAATCTGCTTCGTGCCATTCCTGGAGGGATCGGACTTGTGGAGCAGGGTGATCGAGCAGGTATTCGATCGCTTTGACCATCGCTTCGCAGCCAGGTAGCGTCGTCACACAAGGAACACCGTACGAAACCGCAGCGGCTCGAATGCGTCCTTCTTCGGTTCGGCTACCTTTGCCACTGGGCGTGTTGAAAATGAATTGCACGTCGCCGTTGACCATCATGTCGAGTAAGTTCGGGCGGCCTTCCTGTACTTTTTTGACCGGTTCCGCATGAACTCCCGCTTCGTTCAGAACTCTGGCAGTTCCGGCGGTCGAGAGAATGCGGAAGCCGAGCTGCTTCAGTTTTCGGGCAGGCTCGACCATCGCCGCTTTGTGAGCACCTGCCATGCTGATGAAAACCGTTCCTTCCCGAGGAAGTTCAATCCCTGCGGCGAGTTGACTTTTTGCAAATGCAGCCGGGAACGTATCGTCGATTCCCATGACTTCACCGGTTGATCTCATTTCTGGCCCGAGGATGATGTCGACGCCGGAGAATCGAGAAAATGGGAAGACACTCTCTTTAACGGACATATGTTTCGGCCAAACCTCTTCCGTGACCCCCTGCTCTTTCAAGGAAACGCCTGCCATCACCTTGGCTGCCATCGCAGCGAGCGGAAGTCCGGTTGCCTTCGAGACAAACGGTGAGGTTCGCGATGCTCGCGGGTTCACTTCCAGAATGTAGATGTCATAGTTGACCCCGGATTCGATCTCTGTTTTTTTGACCGCGAATTGAATGTTCATCAGCCCGCGAACTTCCAGTTCATCGGCAAGTGCGTAAGTCGACCGTTTGATTTCATCGATCACATGTTGCGGCAATGTGTAAGGTGGAAGAGCACACGCAGAGTCGCCGCTGTGTACACCTGCTTCTTCGATATGTTCCATCACACCACCGACGAGCGTGATGTCTCCGTCGGAGATCGCGTCGACGTCGACTTCAATTGCGTCTTGAAGAAACTTGTCGATCAATACGGGATGGTCTGGACTGGCGTCGACCGCTTCCGTCATATAGCGAACGAGTTCGTTTTCTTCGTAGCAAATTTCCATGGCCCGTCCGCCGATCACATAACTTGGACGAACCAACACCGGGTAACCAATTCGATCAGCGACTGAGCGTGCTCCTTCAACATTTGTCGCGATTCCGTTCGGAGGTTGACGGATCTTCAACTTTTGCAAAATCGCCTGAAACCGCTCCCGATTTTCGGCGGCGTCGATCATATCTGGACTCGTTCCAATGATCGGAACTCCGGCGGCTTCGAGACCGCGCGCGAGGTTGAGCGGTGTTTGCCCACCGAACTGAACAATCACGCCGTCCGGTTGTAATCGATCACAAACATTGAGGACATCTTCAGTTGTCAGCGGTTCGAAGAAGAGCAGGTCCGAGGTGTCGTAATCGGTCGAAACCGTTTCTGGATTCGAGTTGATCATCACACTCTCGATGCCTAAATCCTTCATCGCATACGCAGCGTGACAGCAGCAGTAGTCGAATTCGATTCCCTGACCGATCCGATTCGGACCGCCACCAAGAATGATAATGCGCTTCTTCTCGGTGTTTGGTCCTGGGGCTTCTTCTTCATCTTCGTATGTACTGTAATAGTATGGCGTGTACGCCTCGAATTCGGCAGCACAGGTGTCAACCTGTTTGAAGGTCGGGATGATTCCCATTTCTTTACGGTGGTTGCGAACGTCCATTTCGGAAGTTTGCCACCAATCTGCGAGTTGTCGGTCAGAGAAACCATGCTCCTTCGCCGTTCGAATGAGTTCTGCCGGTGCTTGTCCGAGTGAACTGACTTCGCGAAGCTGCTCTTCGATCTTGAGAATGTCCTGTAACTGATGCAGGAACCATGGGTCGATTGCCGTCAGTTGGAAAATTTCCTCAATCGACAATCCTGCTTTCATCGCATAGCGAATATGAAAAACTCGCTCGGCATTCGGGATTGATAATTTGCTGCGAATTTCTTCAATCGCCGGTTGTTTCTCCGTCCCCCAGAGATCTTTCTTTCCGCCTCCGAAACCGAAGTGTCCGATTTCGAGGCCGCGTAAAGCCTTTTGAAACGACTCTTTGAAAGTCCGCCCGATTGCCATCGTTTCGCCAACCGATTTCATTTGCACGGTAAGCGTCGGATCGGCATCGGGAAACTTTTCAAACGTCCAGCGAGGAAATTTCGTCACGACATAATCAATCGTCGGCTCGAAGCAAGCGAGAGTCTCGCGCGTAATGTCGTTCTGGATTTCATCGAGGCGATACCCGACAGCCAGTTTCGCCGCGATCTTTGCGATCGGGAAACCGGTTGCTTTGGAAGCAAGAGCGCTCGAGCGGCTGACTCGTGGGTTCATCTCGATGACGCACATGCGACCTGTTGCTGGATCGACCGAAAACTGAACGTTCGAGCCGCCTGTTTCAACACCGATTTCCCGCATACAGGCTATCGTCGCATCCCGCATCCGCTGATATTCTTTGTCTGTCAGTGTTTGAGCAGGTGCGACCGTTATCGAGTCCCCGGTGTGGACTCCCATCGGGTCGAAGTTTTCGATGGCGCAGACGATCACGCAGTTGTCGGCGTGATCGCGCATCACTTCCATTTCATACTCTTTCCAGCCGAGAACCGACTCTTCGAGCAGAACTTCGGTGACCGGAGAGAGCTTCAGCCCGTTGCGGACTTTCTCGTCAAATTCTTCTTTGTTGTACGCGATCCCCCCACCGACTCCGCCTAAGGTGTAACTCGGACGGATAATAATTGGCAAGCCGATATCGTGTTGAGCCGCGCGAGCTTCCTGCATGTTGCGAACGACCGTCGACCGAGGAACGTCGAGACCAATCTTGACCATCGCTTCCTTGAATGACTGTCGCCCTTCGGCTTTCGCGATAACATCAGCACGAGCGCCGATCATTTCGACACCGAGTTGATCCAGAATTCCCCGACGATCCAAGTCCATTGCCGTGTTCAACCCCGTTTGCCCACCGAGGGTTGGCAGCAAAGCATCGGGACGTTCTTTTTCGAGAATTTTCGCGACGTACTGCCAGGTGATCGGCTCGATGTATGTCTGATCCGCCGTGCTGGGATCGGTCATAATTGTCGCAGGATTCGAATTGACGAGAACGACTTCGTACCCTTCGTCGCGCAATGCTTTGCAGGCTTGAGTGCCTGAATAATCGAATTCACAAGCTTGTCCAATCACAATTGGACCGGAGCCGATGATCAAAATTTTCTTAATATCGTCGCGGCGTGGCACGTTCTGCTACTTCCTGCTCGGGAAACCCCAAAATTGGGACCAGTCTCGCGCGACAACGCCCTGCTGAAAGTGGTAGAACTTCAACAGAAGCTCACTCTATTCGCCACTTGTGTGTGCAATTGTTCAGTACTGGAGTTGAACTCGCATTCACGGGCTGTTTTCGCGCAAATTTCTCAGAAGCTAACAACCTCACCGAGCGATTCAAGCGTACAGGGATTCTACGACCAAGGAATCAACAATTTTTCTTGAATTCCGCGTCTTCACCGAGTGAGTCAATCGCTCTTCTTGTGATTTGTAATGTTGTTCAGGTATCAGTCTGTTCCGTTGTTATCAATAGAAAATTCAAGTTGTATTGACGATGTTCGTGCCACCGAGACTACCGACAACGCTACTCCTGTGAAATCAGAGTTTCTGATGTTCAACCTGTCGTTTGACTGGAAATATTTGAAGTAATGATTCAGAGTGACCGCCAGCAGTTTGTAGATTGCTCGCTGGAACAGATTTCCTACAAAAGCTTTACACAGGACTACTCTTCATGATCTCGATTGACTTGTCTGGAAAAGTAGCTGTCGTCACCGGAGGGGTTCAAGGTCTCGGAAAAGCGACAGCAAAGATGTTTGTTCAGGCGGGGGCTCAAGTCGCCGTGAATTACTTTGACGACGCCGAAGGCGTCGGTCGGCAGCGAGCAGAAGAGACCGCCACCGAATTCGGAGATGCCGGACTCGTCATGGCCGCGGACGTGAGGAACCGCGAGGAGATGAAAACATTCTTTAAAGCGGTTCAGGCGAAGTTTGGACGGCTGGACTATTTAGTGAATAACGCTGCGATTCTTCGCGACCGAACCATCAAGAAGATGACCGACGAAGAATGGGAAGCGGTGATTGAAACGAACCTCTCTTCCGTTTTTCGTGTGAGTCAAACTGCTATTCCGTTTTTGGAGAACGGCGGTCGCATCGTCAATATGGCATCGATCTCAGGCGTGTTAGGATTTTATGGGCAAGCGAATTATGCATCTGCGAAGGCGGGAGTGATTGCATTCACCAAAGTCCTGAGTCGAGAACTGGCATCGCGTCGAATCAATGTGAACGCCGTCGCACCTGGAGTTGTGCTGACGGAAATGGGAGCATCAATCCCTGACTCAGCACGTCAGCAAATGCTCACACAAATTCCATTGAAACGATTCGGTGAACCGGAAGAAATCGCCTCGGTGATTTTGTACCTTTGCAGCGATCTCTCCTCGTACGTCACCGGTCAGACGCTGCATGTCAACGGCGGTTGGTGGGGATAGGGAGAGAAGGGCAAGGGGCTAGGGATTGAGAGGCAAGGGTGAGAGAAGTACAGTTGGGTGCCTGATGGTTTCTCAACCCTCAACGATAAACTTTCAACGAAACTCATGCAATCATCTTTAACACCACTGAAATCAAAACTCTGCTCAGCACAAGAAGCTGTGCAGCAAATAAGTGATGGAATGACAGTCGCTTGCGGTGGATTTGTCGGGGCCGGGCATCCAGAGTCTCTAACTGTTGCATTGGAACAGCGGTTTCTCTCTCAACAACAGCCGCAAAACTTGACGCTGGTCTATGCTGCAGGGCAGGGTGATGGCAAAACCCGCGGCTTGAATCACCTGGCGCACACCGGGCTGCTGAAACGAGTGATCGGTGGGCATTGGGGGCTGTGTCCGCGTCTTGGTCAAATGGCACTTGCAGGCGTGATCGAAGCCTACAACTTTCCGCAAGGCGTGATTTGCCATTTATTTCGCGACATCGCAGCCGGTCGTCCGGGCAGTCTCACCCGCGTAGGACTTGGAACATTCGTTGATCCGGAAAATTGTGGTGGCAAGCTGAATGACAAGACGACTGAAGAACTCGTGGAAAGAGTGACGTTACGCGACGAAACCTGGTTGTTCTACCACAGTTTCCCGATTCATGTTGGCCTGATTCGAGCCACAGCGGCGGACCCGTTTGGCAATCTGGTCATGGACGAAGAAGCTGTCATTGGTGACGTCCTCCCAATTGCGCAGGCTGCTCACAACCACGGAGGAATCGTCATCGCTCAAGTGAAGAAGCTTCTGAACAAACCTGTCTCGCCGCAACGGGTCTGTGTACCGGGTCGTCTCGTCACGCACATCGTGCTGGCAGAAGAAGACGAACACTGGCAGACGTTCGCGGAACCGTTAAATTCAGATTTTTGCACTCCGGCTAGCCTTTCTGCCTCACCTGATGTGGAGGCCACTGCTTCACAAACATCTCAAGAGCCCGTTTCACTTGACGCTCGCCGAATCATTGCGATGCGTGCGTGTGATGAACTCCAACAGGGTGCGATTGCGAATTTGGGGATCGGTTTGCCGGAAGGAATTGCACTTGTCGCCGAGGAGCGGGGGATTTTGTCGGAGGTGACGTTGACCTTGGAAAGCGGTCCAATCGGTGGTGTGCCCGCCGGGGGTTTGAGCTTCGGGGCATCGAGTCATCCGGAGGCGATCATCGATCAGCCGTCTCAATTCGATTTTTACGACGGCGGTGGACTCGACTTCGCAGCGCTTGGTGCAGCGCAAGTTGATTCACACGGAAACGTGAATGTCTCGCGTTTTGGAACTCGCTTCGCTGGCGTTGGCGGATTCATCAACATTTCTCAAAATGCCCGTCGGCTTGTCTTCTGCGGCACACTGACGACAGGCGGCCTTGAAGTTGAGATGATCGATGGAAAACTTCGCATTGTGAACGAAGGCCGCATCGCCAAGTTTGTGAAAGAAGTTGAGCAAGTCTCGTACAGCGGTCCGCTCGCGCGTGAAACGAAGCACGATGTCATCTTTGTCACCGAGCGCGCCGTCTTTCGTCTTCAACCGGAAGGTCTTGAACTGATTGAAGTCGCCCCAGGAATCGACATGCAACGGGATATTGTTCAGCAGATGGAATTCGAACCGATCATTCGATCTGTCGCGGAAATGAAAATCGGAATGGAATGAACACAATGAAACGTATTGTGATTGTGAGTGCCAAGCGAACGCCGTTTGGAAAATTTCTGGGAGCACTTTCAGAAATCTCACCTGTCGAACTCGCTTTGGCGGCTGGAAACGCTGCTCTAGAAGGCATCGACCGAACAATGGTTGATCAGGTCATTCTGGGCAATGTCCTCGGTGCCGGACAGGGGATGAACATCGCCCGTCAGGTCGGGGTGAAGTTGGGACTTCCGATCACGACGCCAGCATCGACCGTCAACATGATGTGTGGTTCGGGAATGCAGACAGCCTTGCAAGCAGTCACTGCAATTCGTGCTGGCGAAGCTCAAGTCGTCCTGACAGGCGGAACGGAATCGATGTCGCAGTCCCCGTTGCTTCTTCAGCGACCGGGAAAGAAGCAGTCGCCGGACTTCAACACAATCAGGGATTCCATGAAACAGGACGGCCTCGTTGATAGTTTCAGTGATCGGAACATGGGCGATCAGGCGGAGGATCTCGCTTCTGAGTTCCGTTTTTCACGCGAGGAACAAGATGCCTTCGCACAGCGTAGCCAACAGCTATTCGGTGAAGCACAGAGCAGAGGGAAGTATGATGATGAAGTCGTCGCCGTCGGCGAACTGAACTCCGATCAACATCCGCGACCGGAGATGACACGCGAACAGTTGAGTGAACTGAAAACGGTATTTCAAGACGATGGCACCGTCACGGCAGGCAATGCGTCAGGGATCAACGATGGTGCAGCAATGATGTTAATTGCGGAACGTGATTTCGCACTGAGACAGGGTTGGCCGATTCTTGCAGAATGGATCGATGGCGTCGTCGTTGGCTGCGATCCTGAACGGATGGGGTTGGGACCGGTTCATGCAATCTCGGCGCTCCTGAAGCGAACTAGTCTAGCATGGGGCGACATCGACACTCTCGAAATCAACGAAGCCTTCGCCGTACAAACGTTGTCTTGCTTGAAGGAACTCGACTTGTCGCTCGATCTAACCGGAGTTGATTCGCAAATCAAAACCTCCAACGGTCATGCCATCGACTTCAACAGTGAAGGGGGTGCCATCGCAATTGGTCATCCATTGGCAGTGAGTGGAGCAAGGCTATTGTGTCATCTGGTATGGAAGATCGCCCACGGCAAGTCACAAAGAGCCATCGGTTCCCTCTGCATCGGCGGCGGTATGGGCATCGCGGCAATGCTGGCAGCACCAGAAGGGTGAGCG
>DAOUPA010000565.1 GCA_030626405.1 Planctomicrobium sp. | reverse complement strand
TGCTTTTTCGACATGGGAGTGGCCTGCTTGCGGTTGGTTGAACGGATCATTCTACCGGGACTAACACACAGTCGATAGAATCAAACCAAAGAGAGGAGAGAACCAATGTCAAAAAACCAACGCCAAACGCCAAGGCAACCAGCCACGAAACTTCCTCACTTGGGGAAGAAACTTCGAAAGCAACAGATTGTGCGCGAGCCTCTTGACCTTGGGATGCGATCAGGGCAAACGCCACGATGAGTGTCATAGATGAAATTCTGTGTAACATTTAAACGGTTCCTATCAGGAAACAATGTGAGGAAGCGCCTGACTTTAGACGCTTCGGAAATCAAGACTTCTACTTCTCCCAGACGATGAGCCTGAGCCCGGGGGTGCTGACCGGCCGGATTTATCTTTTGCTTCGAGTTGTTTTGCTTCAGTTGTTCGCGTGTCGTTTGTTCCACTTAGCCCCGGCTCAATGACCCGGGGGACAACGCTGACTTTGCTTTCATCTCCAATTTCTGTGCGACGGTTTCCCCCGGTCAGTGACCGGGGGCTAAATGGTTAGTTGTTGTCGTCATCGACATCAGTGGTTTTGATGAGTGCTTCGGCTTCTTTGCGGAGCAGTTCCAATGTCAGTTTGCGGTTCCAAGGTGGTGAATCAGCGAGTTCTTTTTCTGATGACGTATTGGCTTCTTTTAAAAGTGTTTGAGCAGCGTCTGCATTTCCCAAATGTTGCTCGGTCATCGCCAGGAAGTAGTGGATGTAGCTGGTTGACGTGTTGGCAGAGCCAGCAGCAGCGAGAGCCTGCTCCAGATTCTCTTTCGCATCTACATACTCACCAGCCCGCATCAAAATTGCTCCGAGGCCATTGATGTACTGTTGGTTCTCTGGTTCTCTGGTTCTCTGGTTCCTGTGCAACCGCATGCCGGGCCAGCTTGATCGCGGGGGCATAGTCCTCAATAGCAGCCGGAGCAAGAGCACACGCCCAGGCAGTGAAGTGAGTTTCTCTGGAAATGTCTGAGTCAGTAAATCTCGTAAGCATCTGCTGACACAGCTCCGTGTACCGATCAGAATCGTCTGTGGCAACGGAGAGCAAAGCAGCTTGATACAAGGGGTAGTAACCAGCATCTTCGGCAGCGGCGACTGCGTCGAGGTCTTTCCGAGCTTGCTCCAATTCACCAAAGGCGAGTAAGAATGACGCCCGGACAGTTAACGAATCCGACGACTGGTTATTGAGTTCAAAGGCGCGGTTCGCCAGAGCTTTCATCCCCTCTTTGAAATTCTCGTCGGGACAACTGGCGACCTCGCTCAGCGGGATCCACCAAACGGCAGAGACATCGCCTGGTTCGAGATCGAGGGACGTGTTTAAATCGGCGAGGGCTTTGTCGTATTGCCCCAATCTGAACAGTGAAACAGCACGGCGTTTATAGTAGTGCCAGCTCTTCGAAAGCTCCATGATTCGCGACCAATCATCAACTGCTTTGGCATACTCGCCGGTCTTGTCAAACAGTTTTGCGCGAGCTTCGAATGCTTTCCGATCTTGACGATCAGTCAGTTCGATAGCACGGTTCAAATCAGCCAACGCGAGTTCAAACTCGTCACGATCTCGGTACACTTCTCCTCGATGACGGAAGTAGGAACTGCTGGTGGGATGCTTTTCAATCGAATGGGACAATGCAGAAATCGCTTGCTCCGGACTGAAGTGCGATCTCACGGCCTCGGCGTGTGTCGATTGAATTCGAGTATCATTCGGGTCGATCTCGATTGCACGTTCGTAGTCGGCTAGGGCTTTGTCGAAATCCCCTAACTGTCGATAGATTTTAGCCCGCTGAGCATAGTCCTTGGCTGTGCTGGGATTGGTGGCAATTGATTCCAGCAGCAATCGATTTGCCTCTTCAACCTGACCGGTTGATTTCAGCAAATCCAAAAGCAGGTCGAGGGAATCCTCTCGCCAGTTGTCGTAGTCAGGAATTGCTGGGAAATCAGTTTCGAGTCGCTCGGAAATGATCACAGATTCACGAGCCAATTCTTCTGCAAACTGATCATCTCGATGCTGGAAGAATTGAACTGCTTTTCGCAGTAATCCTGCATGCCATGAATTGCGAAATCGAGTCGAATTTTCCTGCAGAGAGTCACGAGATATTTGAATCGCGTCTCGAAAATACTGGTCGGCGAGATCTGGATCGCTGGTGCTGTGAATCTCTGCCATCGATTTCAAGAGTGCAGTCGCACTGTGGCGAGAGATGAGATCAATAGATCCATCAATCAGGCGATGTGCGTCTAAAACGAATTCTCGAAATGCCGTGCTGTCACCGGACCCTTGGGCGTTGTCTGCCAATCCCAAGCGTGCTTGCACTTGTTTTTGAATCAGCTGCCTGCGAATTCCATCGGGCTGATTTGCATCAGCGTTCAACAACAACTCATCAGCCTGACTTCGCACTCGTTCAAAGTACTTTTGAGCCTGTTGTCGTTCGGACAAATGATGATGGAACCAGCCGTACGCCAAAGACCGCTGCATGAATTGTTCCTGATATTCCCAGCGACTCGGAGACTGCTTGAGAAGACCATCTAGAAGTTTGAGAGACTCATCGTGACCCTTGCGGGCGAGATCCAATTGTCCCACGTCGGCGCCAAAGTCTCCCAAACTCGCCCAAGTCAAAGCGGCGCGAAAACGAAGTGTCTCGGAATCACCTGTCGTAATCTTGAACTGCTCGTAGAAGGCCAAAACATCTTCCAGAATCTTTTGTCGGATTGGCTGCGCCTGGGGAATCTCTCTGAGCGCGGGACTCGAGGCATGTTCCAGGAGTTTATCAACAGCATCGAGTGCCGCTACGAGGTTCTTCTCAGCCTGTTTTTTTGCGGCAATCGCATCGTCTTTTTGTTCGTCCGCGTCGTCTCGTGCAATGTCTGCCTGTTGACGCTCTTGATCCGCTTGAACCGCATACGAAACACTCACACCAGTTGCCACAAGCAACGTTACCGTAATTACAGTCGCCGTTGTCAGCAGACCCTTGTGCCGTTTCGCGTATTTCGTCAGTCGGTATTTGACCGTCGGTGGACAGGCCTGGACCGGTTCATCGTCGAGGTATCGCTGAATGTCTGCTGCCAGTGCGTTCGCCGATTCGTAGCGACGGGTCCGGTCTTTCTCCAACGCCTTCATCACAATCCAGTCCAGCTCTCGCTGCATCGAGAGTGACATCTCGTTCGGGATGGTCTGGCGACTCTCCGAGATCGTGGAGATCTGTTGATGGTCCAGGGTGCTGACTTTGTTACTCGGACGGAGTGGTTCGTCCTCACGGATGATCCGCCGCATCTCATCAACACCAACGCTGCTGAGCGTACTTTTATCGAACGGTGTCACACCGGTCAGGATTTCGTACAGCATCACTCCGAGAGAATAGACGTCGCTGCGGGTATCGATATCAATTCCAGAAACCTGCGCCTGTTCCGGACTCATGTACAATGGTGTGCCGACAAGTTGTGAAAACTGTGTATAGACCGTCTGCTGCGTCATTTGCTGGTTCGTCGCTTTCGCAATTCCGAAGTCAATCACCTTTGGCACTGCAACGACGTCATGCAGTTCAACCATCACGTTAGAGGGTTTCAAATCGCGGTGAATGATCCCTTTCATGTGAGCATGTTGAACGGCCTGACAAACCGTCGTGAACAACTCCAGCCGCTCGCGGATGCTCAGTTTCTGCTGATCACAGAACTCCGTAATCGGGATTCCCTTAACGAGTTCCATCACAAAATACGGACGCCCGTTTCCCGTCGTCCCACCATCAAGGACTTTCGCAATGTTCGGGTGCGACATGATCGCCAGCGTTTGACGTTCCGCCTGAAACCGCCCAATAATTTCCTTCGAATCCATTCCCGGCTTAATCACCTTCAGCGCCACCCGCCGCCGAACCGGCTCCGTCTGATCCGCCACATAAACAACTCCCATGCCGCCCTCACCGAGTTGCTCACGGATTTTGTAAGAACCAATCATCGTCCCGGGAGCTTCAAATTCTGGCGGTGCGATGAATGTTCGTTCGACCGCTACAGGAGAAGACTCCATGAAGCGTGGGGATTTGTCGTGGGCTTGCAGTAGCGTCAGCAAACGATGAAGAAGTGACTCGTCCCCGCCGCAGACCTGCTGCAGATAATCGTGTCGCGTTTCTTCCGAAGGT